>CAZLDA010000108.1:0-9109 GCA_964557875.1 uncultured Pseudomonadales bacterium
ACGTCAGGAAGAACTCATCGAGTGTCGGACCTTTTTCGAGGGCAACCACCGTTCCGAGCGAAGACAGCTCCTGCTGACCTGTCGGCGTATACGCCGCATCGCTGATCGCGGTATTCACGTGTGCGAACGCCTGACCTACAGATGCTTCACGGCCGTTGACACCGATGCGGATGCCCGCGATCGGGATGTCACCCGGTGTCGCCGCACTGTCGAGCATCAGGAAGAACGGTGCGCGGAACAGGTAGCTGTATGAATCGAACTGGCTGACCTCGAACACGATGTACGCATCCGGCTTGCCGACGTGATCGCTCACGTTGAACAGCAGGTAGTACTTTTCACCGACACCGACGTCGAAGTTCTGTTTGACCTGAGCGGCCGTGAGCGCGCGATTGTGAATGGCGACCAATCGAGCGGTACCCGCCCAACGATTGGTGTTGTCCACCTCGCTCGCCAACGCGAACGCGAAGGTGTTGTCCCATTCCGTGAGCAGTCCGCCTGGCACCGTATCGACGTCGTCGGTGAATGTTCCGTTCACGTAGATACGGCGGCCGTTCGCGGGATCATAGGTTGCTACGACGTGCTGCAGCGTTGCCTGCAGGTCTTCGTCGTCGTCCAACGTCGATAGCCGCGGCTCACCATTCTGGTCAGTCTCCGACGTACGATTCAGGAAGTCGTACTGATACAACGTCTGCCCCAACGTGAAGTTGCGGCTCGCCGAACCGCCGGCGTAGGTGATGATCCGCGCCGGACCGTCTTGCGTGACGTTCGCAGGCGCTACCCAGGCTTCGATCGAGTATTCGCCGGTCGACCCGATCAGGTCGCGCAGCTTCTTACTCGCGGTGGTAGAGGCTTGGGCTTTGCCGTTCGTGAAGTCGATGCCCCAACCGCCGACCCAGCTATACGTTCCCGACAAGGTCAGGTTCGCAGCCGGCTCCACCCCGCTGGTGTCGAATGCGGTGTTGCCTGTTCCGGTCTTGAACTCGTACAGCGCAATCACGTTCGCTTCGTGGCGGCCACCGCTCGACGCAACGATACCGTCCGTGAGTTTCAGCGCCTTGCTGGTGACGAGATTGGGGTCCACCACTGTTGCCGGAATCGCGTTCGCCATGGCGGTGATTCCCGCCTCCATCAGGGCCGCGTCTTGCGCGCAGTTGACTGTCGGCGGATTCTCAGCCCAGCAGTTGTGGAACTCCTGTCCGAGGCGCAGCACGAAGCGCGAGTTCGCAGGATTGTCGAGATCCATCTTCTTCTGCGCCGCTGCGTAAGCGACATCGATGTCGTCGCTGGCGAAGAACGGCGACTGCGGTACCGCGGCGTCTTCCTTGTGGCAGCCCACGCAGTATTCGTGCAGGTACGGGTCGTACACCGCGGTTTTGAACAGCGTTGCCGAAACATCGGCAGGGAAGTTCTTGCTCGAGCCGGGATCGTGCAACGGTGGTGCAGTGAACTGAATTGCCTTACCGGTGCCGCCCAGCGAGCCGCCGGCCCATGCTTCGATGTACGACTGAATGATGTCGCCGCAGGCGTCGTCGCTGGTCAACCAGCAGTTGTGACCGCCACGCACCTTCAACACCATGCGCGAGTTCGCGGGGTCGGCGAGATTGACGACCGTATTCGCAGCGTCGTACGCGAGGTTGATGTCGTCGCTGCGAACGAAGCGCGGCGTTTGACTCGGGTTGTGGCAGGTACCGCAACGGTTGTTCGGGACGAGGTTGTCCCACACGTTGATCTTGAAGCGTTGTACGTCGGCCGTTTGTGGTGCCGGTCCCGTGTAATTGCTGACGGTCGGTGGCGTGGTAACCGGATTGACTACGGTTGATGCACCGCTGCCGCTTCCGCAACCGGCGACGAAGAGCGTCGACGCGGTGAAGGCCGTAAGCGCGAGGCTGCGAGCAGACGAGAGTTTATTCATGATTTTCATTAGTGCGGTCTCCGCTCACTGGCCCATGCAATAGACGGCGGACGCTGCGAACACGTTTCGCAGGTTGTAGTTGTCCGACTGAAAGGCGCTGACCATCGAGCTGATCTGCGCCCGATCAGCCGCGTCTTGCGGCGGTCGCAGGCAAACGTTCTTGAATACTTTCTCAACCTGGCATTCGGCGAATGCATCGCTGTTCGCGAGTTCCATTCCCATCGACTTGGCGCCGTCACCGGATCCCGGCAGTGCGTTGCTCCACCCGAGCACTTCGTTGGGACCGTGGCGCCAGTAGTTGTCCCAATGGTCGTTCATCGTGATGTAGCCGTAGGGGAACGTGGCGTTGTTGTTGAAGTACTTGCTAACGACGCGCGTGCCGGTGGTCGCGTCAATGTCGCCTGTGTTGTTGTACTTCAGGAAGCCCGCGTCGGCCGTCGGGTCGGTGGCCTTGTCGTACTGGAAGTTGTAGTAGGCGAACGCCTGCGCCAACGGGTCCATACCGGAGTGGCAACCGATGCAACCGTTCAGGAATACGCGTGCGTCGCCGCCCGGGCTGCGCGAAACGTCCTGACGGATTCGATCTGGGACGCGCGATGTGTCGTGCACCTGCTCCATATCGCGACACATGTGGTTCATCATCGTGAAGCGGAACATTGCGCGGTTCGTGCCATCGATGAAGAACGCCTTCGAGGCCGCGCGCGAAGTGAGCACACCCGCAGTCGCCGACGACGGAACACCGGTCAACGCGCTTTGCGGAGTGGTGCCGACGAGACGTGCCTTCAGATCCGCGGCTTGTGCTTCGGCCGCTTCGTAGTGCGCGTTGCTCGAGATGGAGTAAGCGGGGTTGACGCCGCTGACCGTGTACAGAATGTCGCCGTAGAGCACGTTGCGGAAGTCGATGTCGTCACGAACCATACCGATGACCGTGGCGGTGTAGTCGTTCAGCGGAACGAACACGGCCTGATCGCGGTTCGTCCATGGCGCGACGAAGTTCTTCAGCGTGACGTTGTAAAACGCGGGGTTGTCGGTGGCGATGAGGGCCGCGTTGAAAGGGCCGTTGACGGGGTCTGTTGTGATCGTGTTCGACATCAGGTTCAGCGTTGCCGCGTCCGGCGGCACGCCTGCGATGCGGTCGTGAATGCGCTTCGCCTGATCGCGCGAGTCGGCACTTACCGCCAGCGATCCGAATGCCGTAAGAACGGTGAGCACCAGTAGTAGCGCACGTTTCGACCAACGGCGTTCTGGTGTTGCGCGCAGCACCTTAACCATGAGGACACACTCCTGTTCATCGGATCGCCCTGCTGAATTCCATCGGGCGTTTCTTTTACTGCCGGCCATCCATCCGTTGATGAGCACGAGGCATCCCAGTCCCTGAAAGAGCCTGGACAGCCTGCGCTAGGGTCTGAGATTCGCCACTCCGGCGCTGTGACGAGGCCCACGTTTCAGCAAAGCACGTTGAACCTCAAACGGCTCGTTGGCGTCGCCCCCTTGTGAGTCGCTTCACATCTTCGTGGTGGTGCGCTGTGGAACAATCCGGCCGGTAGTAGAAGTCGAGGTCTTTCGATGGCGCGGGCACATGCTTTGCGGCTGCTTCGTGCGGCTGTGTTGGGCGCTATCGTCGGCATGACGACCGCCTGCGGTGGCGGAGGCGGCGAGAGCTCGGGCCTGCTCGGCGGCGGACAGAACCCCGATCCCGCTGTGCAGGATTTCCCTGTGGCTTACGTCAAACGTCCGTTGCTGCTCGACGAAGACGGCAATCTCATGACATTCGATGTGCGCGACCCGACGGCATTCATGCCCGGCGCAGAACTTTTCATTCGTGATCGCGCGTCGGCGAGTGCGCCCGAGCGCAGCATCACCGCCGGCGTGTTTCCCAACGATGCGATGGGTAATCCGCCGTTGTACGACGTGAAGGATCTGTCGTCGTCCTACGATGGCAAACAGCTTGTGTTCGCGATGCGCGCACCGGAAGACCCGAATGCCGATGACGACGAGCAACCCACATGGAACATCTGGTTGTACGACGTCGAGTCGGCTTCGTTGCGTCGTGTGATCTCGTCAGACATCACCGCGGAGATCGGGCAGGACGTTTCACCGCATTTCCTTCCTGACGGCCGCATCGTGTTTGCGTCGACGCGACAACGCGACGCGAAGGCCGTTCTGCTCGACGAAGGCAAACCGCAGTTCGCAGCGCAGGTAGAGACGCGCGACGAAGACGCGTTGTCGCTGCACGTGATGGACGCAGACGGTGCGAACATCCATCAGATCTCGTTCAACCAGAGCCACGACATGGATCCGTCCGTGCTGGCAGATGGACGCATCGTCTATGCGCGTTGGGACAACGCAAGAGGCCAGGATGCGTTCAGTCTGTACACGATGAACCCGGACGGCACCGAGCAGAATCTGCTTTATGGCGTTCATAGCCACGACACAGGACCGAACGGCGAAGCAATTCAATTCGTCGAACCTCAGGAACTGCCCGACGGCCGCGTTCTGATCAGCATGCGCCCCTCTGCGCAGGAATCGCATCTCGGTGCGGCGCTCGTCGCGATCGATACGGCGAACTACATCGATCACGATCGACCGACGTTCGCGAATGCCGGTTTGACCGCTGACGCACAGGAACTGCTCGTGCCGGGCAATGTGGACCTGAGCAACGCGCCGTCGCCGCGAGGGCGCTTCGCAAGCGTCGCGCCGTTGTACGACGGCACCGATCGACTGCTGGTGACCTGGAGTCAGTGCCGGCTGCTTGATCCAGCCAGCCCCGATCCACTCAATCCGGTCATCATTCCCTGCACGCCTGAGCTGCTGGCAATGCAGGGCATCGAAGAAGCGCCGCCGTTGTACGGCGTGTGGATGTTCAATCCGGCCGATGACACGCAACAACCGCTCGTGACGCCGCAGGAACACTTCGCGTATACCGAAGCGGTGGTGATGGAAGCACGAACGCCGCCGGCAGTGCGCCTCGACAAAGTCGCTGGGCTCGATTTCGATCCGGACCTGGTATCGGAGAGCGTCGGCGAACTGCACATCCGAAGTGTCTACGACATGGATGGAACGGCAACGCCTGCGATCGCAACGGTACGCGATCCTGCGCTCACGACCGCAGCACAGAGACCCGCGCGTTTCCTGCGTGAGGTCAAACCGGTTTCGCTGCCGGATGACGATGTTCTCGACATCGATAATTCTGCATTCGGCGCCAGCAATTTCATGCGCGAGATCATCGGCTACGCGCCTATCGAGCCGGACGGCTCGGTCAAAGTGAAGGTACCTGCGAACATTGCATTCGGATTCGAAATCCTCGATGCGAACGGTCGCCGTACTTCGCAACGGCACGTCAACTGGATGACCGTGAAAGCGGGCGAAGTCATCGAGTGCAATGGCTGTCACACACGCACGGGCCCGCTTGCTACTACTCCGCATGGCCGTCCGGACGCAGAGCCGCCGTCGGCCAACACGGGCGCACCCGCGGATGGCTCGCCGTTCCCGAACACGGAACCGACGCTGTTTGCCGATGCCGGCGAGACGATGGCCGAGACGTATACGCGCATCAACGGCGTGCCGCGCCCGAACGTCGACATCAAGTTCGACGACGTGTGGACCGACCCGAACGTGCGCGCGAAAGATGCGAGCTTTGCTTACGCATACACCGCACTGACGACGACGCCTCCGGTGGATCCGGGTTGCGTTGCGAACTGGACGGCGAGCTGCCGGATCATCGTCAACTACGAAACGTCGATTCATCCGCTGTGGAGTGTGCCGCGAGTGGCTGCCGACGGCGTAACGAATGCAACGTGCAATTCATGTCATTCGCCGACCGATGCGATGGGAGCGGCACAAGTGCCGGCCGATCAACTGGATTTGTCGGATGGCGCGTCGCCGGACGAAGCGGCGCAATTCAACAGCTATCGCGAATTGCTGTTTTCGGACAATCAGCAGGAAGTGGTGGCCGGCGCATTGGTCGACAGCCTGGTTCAGGATACCGATGCGAACGGAAATCCCCTGTTTCAGATGGACGGAAACGGCAACCTGATTCTGGACGCCAACGGTCAGCCGATTCCCGTGCTGGTGGGCGTGACAACGTCCGCACCGGCTTCGGCAGGCGGTGCATTGGCAAGCCCGCGCTTCTTCGCACCTTTCAATCCGGGTGGCACGCATGCCGGCTGGCTCACGCCTGCCGAATTGAAGTTGATCTCGGAATGGCTGGACATTGGCGCACAGTATTTCAACGACCCGTTTGCGGCGCCTCCCGCCTAACCACACACTTGAGGCGCGCGCTTCTTCGATTCGCATTCTTGGATTTCGCATTCTTGGATTTCGCGTAGAGGACAGGGACAGTGACCGGCCGGAAAAGGATGACGGCATTTCTACTAAGGACGACGCTTGTGCTGACGGCACTCGCGTTCGGGGTGCCCGCTGACGCGAAGTATCAGCCGGAAGTCGTCGTATCTGATCCGTACATCGATCTGCATACCGGCCCCGGCCGCGGCTATCCGATCTTCTATGTCGCCGCGCAGGGCGATCGGATCACGATCCTTAAAGAGCAGACCGACTGGTACAAGGTACGCACGCCACGCGGCAAAGAGGGTTGGGTGAACGTCTCGCAGATGTCGAGCACGCTCGATCTCGATGGGCAACCGGTCGACTTTCCGGAGTACGGGCTAAACGAGTTTGGTAAGCGGCGCTGGACTTTCGGATTCGGTGCCGGCGATTTCGGTGGTGCGCGTATTCTGAGCGCTACTGGAACGTTCGCGTTGACGCCGAACATCGGCTTCGCTTTGGTTGGCGCGCAGGTGCTGGGCGACTACTCGGACGGACTGATGGGTACCGCGAGCATCGTCATGTCGCCGTTCCCGGAATGGCGCGTATCACCGTTTTTCCAGATCGGTACGGGCGTGATCAACGTGAGCCCACAGACGACGATCGTGCAGTCGGAAGATCGCACCGATGAGATTGTGCATGTGGGCGCGGGTGCCGACTTCTACCTTAGCAAACGTTTCATTTTCCGTGCGGAGTACAAACGCCACACGGTTCTTACGAGTCGGGATGACAACGAAGAGATCGACGAATGGACAGCAGGATTCAGCTTCTTCTTGTAGCGGCGCTGATCGGAACCATGTCGGCGCAGACCGCGGTTGCCGCGCAACCGAAGGACCTCGAACTCGAGCCGCTAGTGGTTCGTGAGCCCGAGCGTCGTGAGGTGAAGGTCGACGATATCGACTCGGAGAATTTCGAGGTTGGCGCTTACGGCGGCATCCTCAACGTGCAGGATTTCGGTTCGAATCCGGTGTACGGCGTTCGCGCTGCCTACCACGTGACGGAAGACTTTTTCCTCGAGGGTGTGTACGGACTCAGCGAACTTGGGGAGACGAGCTTCGAGAAACTGTCTGGCGATGTCGAACTGCTGACGGACGACGACCGGCAGTTCAGCTATTACGCGCTGTCGCTCGGCTACAACATTCTGCCCGGTGAAGGATTTGTGGGACGCAAGTACGCATTCCGCGGCGGGCTCTATTTGATCGCAGGCGCCGGCAGCTCCGACTTCGCCGGCGATCAGCGGTTCACCATCAACGGTGGTTTCGGTTATCGCATGGCGGCGACCGATTGGTTGTCGTTGCGCATCGATGTACGCGACTACGTATTCGAGTCGGATCTGCTCGGCAGCAACGAAACGCTTCACAACCTCGAGTTCAGCGGCGGCCTGACGGTCTTCTTCTGAGGTGATTCCAATGTACCGCAACATCGCACTTCTGTTGGTCGTTCTGATTGCAGCCGGCGGTTGCACGTCGATCAAGCCCTGGGTGAGTCCGTATGAGCGGAACAACCTCGCCGACCCGATCATGAGCTTCAGCCGCGATCCGATCGCGTCGAACTACTTGGAGCACGTCTACGAATCGCGCACCGGTGCGCGTGGTGCAGAAGGCGGAGCGGGGGGCGGTTGTGGTTGCAGCTAGGCGCATCCGTTTGGCAGCGAGGGCCGCGCTATCCCTGATCGCGGTGCTGCCGTGCTTCGCAAGCGCTGCGATCCTGCCGGAGGATCGCGCCGATGTGATGTATCACGGCTATGACGGCGGCGGGCTCGAAGTGGACGGCCCATCGGTGCTCGTGCGAAGGGGCTTCAACGACAAGGTGTCTGTGTGGGGCAACTACTACATGGACATGATCAGCAGTGCGTCAATCGATGTCGTGGCGACGGCCAGTCCATACGACGAGACGCGCAAGGAATACAGCGGTGGTATCGACTATCTGTCTGACAAGACGATGATGGGGTTCGCCTACATCAGAAGCGAGGAAGACGACTATCTCGCGAACACCGCGCGCTTTGGCATCAGCCAGGACTTCTTCGGAGATCTGACCACGCTCGGAATTTCCTATGCGCGCGGTTGGAACGACGTCATGATGAATGGCGATCCCACGTTCAAAGAACATACGACGCGGCAGGACTGGCGAGTCGATCTGTCGCAGATCATCACGCCGAATCTGGTGCTGAACTTCGGATATGAAGGCATCGTCGACGACGGCTATCTACACGATCCCTATCGGTCGGCGCGATACCTGGATCCGACGTCGGCCAAGGGCTTCAGCTACGAGTCGGAAGTAACGCCCGGAACGAAGACGTCGAGCGCATGGGCGCTTCGCGGCATGTACTTCCTGCCGTATCGCGCGTCGACGCGCGCCGAATATCGCTACTACAACGACACGTGGGGCGTCGAAGGCTGGAACGTCGAGTTGGGATACGTTCAACCGTTATCGAATGGGTTGACGCTGGATCTCAGCTATCGCTACTACACGCAGGGTGGAGCCGACTTCTACAGCGATCTGTTTCCGTACCAGAACTCTCAGAACTTCCTGAGTCGAGACAAGGAACTGTCGGAGTTCTCCTCGAATTCGATTGGACTGGGGCTCACATACGCGTTCGGTGCCAACCTAGTGCCGTACTTCAAGCGCGGCGAAGTCAGCTTCTTCGCCGACTATGTTCAGTTCACGTACGAGGATTTTCGGAACGTGCTGAAAGGAGGCACACCCGGAGACGAGCCTCTGTACGAAATGGACGCCACCGTGATCAGGGCCTTCGTCTCGTTCTGGTACTGAACGCCAAGTTCTGGACCGCTTTGCGTATAATGCGCGCCCTTTCCTAGCGGAATCGCGCGCATGACCGTTCGCACCCGAGTGGCGCCGTCACCCACCGGGGAT
>CAZLDA010000109.1:0-7273 GCA_964557875.1 uncultured Pseudomonadales bacterium
GAGCGGGCGAGGCCACCGGCCAAGGGAAGCTCTGCGTCAACGCTCTGGCCTTCGAGTGTGAGAAGGCCGCGCACGGCACGCCGTCCGGTGTGGACAACACGGTGGCCACCTATGGCCAGATGCTGTTGTACAGCAACGCGTCCCGGCCTCGCTTTTCGCCGCTCGTCACCAAAGCGCCGTTGCCCATCGTCATCGGGATTTCGGGCAAAGAGAGCCTCACGGCCAACAACGTCGCGCAGGTGCGCGCCGCGTGGCAGCGCCAACCGGCGCGATACGAGGCGATCTTCGATCAGATCGACCGATTGGCGCTGGCCGGGGTCGAAGCGCTGGACGCCGGCGATCTGACCGAACTCGGCGAATTGATGAATCTGAACCACGGGCTGCTCAATGCGTTGCAGCTCTCCACGCCGGAGCTCGAAGAGATGATCCACGTCGCGCGCCGCGCAGGTGCGGCGGGCGCCAAACTCACCGGCGGCGGCGGCGGCGGTTCGATGATCGCGCTGTGCCCGAACAACCCCGAAGCGGTAGCGGCCGCCATCGAAGGGGCCTGCTTCCAGACCCTGACGTTCACCGTCGATGCGCCGGAGATCGCGTGACGCGCGCCACCCGCAACCTCGTTGTCTCGTCGGAAGAAGAACGGCTGATCCTGGTCGACTCCGACGATCGTGAGACGGGCACGTCGTCGAAGTCCGAATGCCACGACGGCGCCGGCATTCTGCATCGTGCCTTCTCGCTGTTCGTGTTCAATCGCGCCGGTGAACTGTTGATTCATCAGCGTCATCCCGCGAAGCGGCTGTGGCCCGGGTTCTGGTCGAACAGCTGCTGCAGCCATCCGCGCGCCGGGGAAGCGGTGGAAGTCGCCATTCACCGTCGGCTCGAACAGGAGCTCGGCCTCAACGCCAACCTCGAGTACGTATACAAGTTCGAATACACCGCGCCGTTCGGCGACGTCGGCACCGAACACGAACTGTGCTGGGTCTATGTCGGCACCACCGACGCGGAACCCCTGGTGAACACTACTGAGGTCGCGAACTGGCGGTGGATCGCGCCTTCGGCTCTGGATCAGGAACTCGCCGCGACACCGCAACGCTTCACGCCGTGGTTCAAACTCGAGTGGCAGGCGCTGCGCGGCACCCATCGAAAACGACTCGAAGCGATCGTCTCCACGCGCTCGTAGCCCGGAGCGCAACACCGGGTTTGCTGCGATTTTGCCAAGCGCCGATGGGCCGCCGGCCCACTGATCGCGTAGACTAGGCACCCTCGCACCATCCGCGCGTGATCCCCGTGAGAGGAACTGCACAATGAACCCTTCGGTCGCCCGACCTCAGGTCGGCATCAGCGGGTTCGCGGCGTACCTGCCGTGTTATAGGGTGAACCTCGAAGACTGGTGCCGCTGGACCGGCGACAGCTGGGACAAGGTCTCGAGCATCGTCGGCCGCAGCTTCCGCATGCGCGCGCCGGACGAAAACGCGTACACGATGGCGGCCACCGCCGCGCTGCGCCTGATCCAGGCGTACGACATCGACCCGCGTCGTGTCGGCTATTTCGCGCTGGGTACCGAATCCAGCACCGACAATTCCACCGGCGCCATCATCGTAAAGGGCATGGTCAACGACGCACTGCGTGCACTCGGCGCACCGCCGCTTGCCCGTCATTGCGAAGTGCCCGAGTTCAAACACGCCTGCCTCGGCGGCGTTTACGCAATGAAGGCCGCCGCGCGCTATGTCGCACTCGACGGCGCCGGCAAGCTCGCCATCGTCGTTTGCTCCGACATCGCGGAATACTCGCGCGGTTCCTCGGGCGAATCGACACAAGGCGCCGGTGCCGTGGCGATGCTGATCGAAGCGGAACCGAAGTTGCTCGCGTTGGATCTGGCGCGCGCCGGCAGCGCGTCCGACTATCGAGGCCCGGACTTCCGCAAGCCGTTCGCGCGCTACACCGGCCAGACGCCGTCGTCGCACGGCCAGATTCGCGATTTCCCGATCTTCAACGGCAAGTATTCGACCAGCTGCTATCTCGACGAGACGTTGCTTGCGATGGCGGACCTGTTCGCAAAAGACACCGACGTCACGTCCACCGAACGCTGGAACGCAACGGCGGCCGCGTTCCTGCACCGCCCATACCGACGCATGGCCGAGACGGGACTGGCGGCAAGTTATCTGCTTGCGCTGGCGCGTGGCGGCGATGCCGGGCGCGCGCAGCTCATCGAAATTGCACGAGCCGCGGGAGTAGCGCCGAGCGCGCTCATCGCAGAACTGCGGGAGTGGCCGCACCTGTATGACTCCGTCGGCGAAACGGCGGCCGAGCCGTATCCCGCCACGCTCGAAACGATGCGTTCGCTACGCACCCATCCGCTGTATCAACGCCAGGTGCTCGACAAGATGCGGTTCGGAGATTCCGCCATGCACGAGTGCGGCAATCTCTACACCGCGTCTATGCCGGGCTGGCTCGCCGCCGGGCTAGAGGAAGCGGCGACGAATGGAGCACCGCTCGACGGCGCGTCGATACTCGCGTTCGGTTACGGCAGCGGCGACGCCGCCGAAGTGGTACCGATGACGCTGGTGGACGGTTGGCAGGTGCAGGCTCGTCGCATTGGTTTCGCCGCCGCCCTCGCAAACGCGGTGGATCTCGACCAGGCGCGGTACGAGCAACTTCACGACAGCCTCGATGTGGACAACGCGGTCGAACCGCGCCCCTCCACGTTCGTCATCGAGCGGGTCGGTTGCGCACAATCGCGCGGCCGCGGCGCGCTCGACGATCGCGGCATCGAGTACTACCGCTTCGTTCAGTAGCGGGCTTGCCGCAGGCCCCTCACTCCAAACTAAGGTGCGAGGTGTCAGGTGGTTGCGGCGCCTCGGCATCATCCGCGTCAGCCAACAGCGTTCCCACAGGCGCCAGTTCGAACTCGATGTCGTCGAGTTCGAACGGCGGCTCTACCGGCGGCGACGACGTCCCGATATCCGCACCCACTTCCGCCACGTCCCACGACGGAACGTCGGGCTCCATCACCGGCAACGGTTCCTTATCGCCGAGCGTTACGCCCGGTGCCGCAAGGGTGAAGTGCGATACGTCCGGCGCAACGGCATCTACCACGCGCGGCACACCAAGTACCGCGCCCGCCGCGGCAAGCGTGAATTGAGAAAGGTCTACCTCGGGTTGGCGAGCCGGCGGCCCCGGGTCTGCCATCAACGCACCGGGCGGCGCCAGTTTGAATACGCCGTCGTCCTTTGCGGCCGATTGCTTTGCGGCCGACTGCTGCGCCGGAGCAGGTTTCGAAACCGATTCCGGAACCTGTTCGAGTTCATCGGCCACCGGCATCACGCGTAGACGCGCGCCTGCCCTTTTGAAGGCGATCTGAAAGCGCGCGGCGGTATCGGTGTCGGCGTCCTTGCGGATGGTTACGGCTTTGCCGGTGAACATCGCGTCGAGCCGTTCGCCTTCGACTTTCAGCGCCGCACCCAGACGCTGTTTGACCACGGCCTTGTGCTGCCCCTCGAGCACCTCGCCGCGAAACACCAACCGATAACGCTCCGACATGCCTGACGATCCCAGTCCGTGGTCCGGATTTAACCATAGCCTTCCGCCCACAACGCGCGCATTGCGCGAGCGATGCGCCGCAAACCGCGTTGACGTTGCGCGCTCGCGCACAGTACGGTCGCCCGCCCTCCATCCAGGAAAGACGCGCCGTGGATCCGGTCATCGAAATGCTCAGCACCGAAGTGCTCTCCGACAACTGGTACGTACTGCGCAAGTTCACGTATCGCATCCGGCGCGCCGACGGAACCTCGGCAACCCACTCGCGCGAGGCATACGACCGCGGAAACGGCGCGACCATCCTTCTATACGACACCGCGCGACGAAACGTGCTGCTGACGCGTCAGTTCCGCTTGCCGACCTACGTGAACGGCAATCCCACCGGGATGTTGATCGAGGCCTGCGCCGGATTACTGGAAGACGAGAACCCCGAGGTGCGCATCCGTCTCGAGCTGCGTGAAGAGACGGGTTACGCGGTTCCGGAGATCCGCAAGGTATTCGAAGCCTACATGTCGCCGGGTTCTGTCACCGAGATCCTGCATTTCTACGTCGCCGAGTACTCGCCCGCGCATCGCGTCGACAGCGGCGGCGGTATCGACGAAGAAGACATCGAAGTGCTGGAACTGCCGTTCGACCGGGCACTCGAAATGACTGCAACGGGCGAGATCAAAGACGCGAAGACGATCATGCTTCTGCAATACGCCGCGCTGAACCTGTTCGGCTGACCGGCTATAAAGCGGCTCATGGGCGCGTTGCGCGATCGGCAATTACCGGTCAATACTTCGCGTGGCCGTGAACAATCTGTTGGGGGACGTTGAACATGGGAACACGTGCACGAGTGGTGGTGCTGCCGCAAAAACAGGCGCCGCTTCGCATCGAAGAAATCACCCTGCCCGACCCCGGCCCTACTCAGGTCATCGTCAAGCAGTTCGCATCGGGCATCTGCCACTCGCAGCTGCACCAGATGCACCGCCCGCGCGAAACCCCGGTGATCCTCGGCCACGAAGCAACCGGCGTGATCGAGAAAGCAGGCTCGCACGTGCGCCACGTGCGCGAAGGCGATCTCGTGCTGGTGACATGGGTTCCGCGAGATGCTGCGCGCGCCAAAGCGTTGCCGGTGCGCGCGACGCTCGACGTTTCCGAAGGCACGGCGCAATCGGAGAACGTGTTCACGTGGGCCGACTTCACGCTGGCAGATGAACAGTACGTGGTGAAAGCGGATCCGCGAACGCCGCGCGACGTCACCTCCATCATCGGCTGCGCGGTGATGACGGGCGCAGGTGCCGTAATCAACACGGCAGGTGTGAAGCGCGGCCAGAGCGTTGCGATTTTCGGCGTGGGTGGCGTCGGCCTCTCCGCAGTCGTTGGGGCACGCATGGCCGGCGCGAATCCGATCATCGCAGTCGACCTTGATGAAACCAAACTCGAGTTCGCGCATCGCTTCGGCGCCACGCACATGGTGAACGCGAGCAAGGTCGATCCGGTGGAAGCAATCCACAAGCTCACGCCGCACCACCACGAATTCACCATTCTCAAAACGCCGGTCACGGGTGTGGACTTCGCGTTCGATTGCATCGGCATTCGTAAAACGATGGAGCAGATCGCACCGGCATGCCGTACCGGCCACTTCGGCGTGCACGCCGGCGGCACCGCGGTACTCGTCGGCGTTCCCGGTACGCCCGTGGAGCTGAACGCGATGGACATACTGCTCAACGAAAAACGTTTCATCGGCAGCATCGGCGGTTCCTGCCAGCCCGATCGCGACTTTCCGAAGTTCCTCGACTGGCACCAGAACGGCGACCTCGATCTCGATGCGATGGTCACGCAGCGTTACCGGCTGGAAGACATCAACGAAGCCACGGATGCGCTCGCGGCCGGAAAGATCAGCGGTCGCGCCATTCTCGAGTTCGAACACTAAGCAACCGTCCCGCTGCGAGCACGCCATGGCAGATCTGTTAGCGCTGTCGAGCAAGATCATCGACGAGGGCGTAGCGCCGGGACCGGTGAATCGCATCACGCACGAGTTGTCGGAGATCGCGCCGGGCGTTGCGATGGTGGAAGCTTTCTCGCACTCCGTTCTGTTCGACACAGACGATGGGCTCGTGGTGTTCGACACCAGCGGCGCGCAAGGCGGCAAACTCGTCGTCGACGCGATTCGCGGCTGGTCGAAGTCGCGTTTCAACACACTCGTATACACGCACGGTCACATCGATCACGTCGGCGGATGTGGTGCGTTCCTGGCCGATGCCGCAGCGAGCGGTGCACCGCGCCCGACGGTAGCCGGGCACGAAAACGTGCCGCACCGTTTCGATCGTTACAACCTGACGAACGGCTACAACCTGCTCATCAACGCGCGGCAGTTCCGCGGACTGTCAGGGCGCGGTTACGGCATCGGCGGTGAGGCAGGCCGCTTCCTGCCGCCCGAAAGCGCCAAGCCGAACGTTACCTACAACGACCGCCTGGCGCTCAGTGTCGGCGGAATCGAGTTCGATCTGCGCCACGCTAAAGGCGAAACCGACGACCACACGTGGGCGTGGATTCCGAAGTACAAAGCCATCTGCGCCGGTGACTTCTTCATCTGGAATTTCCCGAACGCCGGCAACCCGCAGAAGGTGCAGCGATATCCGGTGGAATGGGCCGCCGCGATGCGCACGATGGCCGGTGCCGGCGCCGAACTTTTCCTCCCCGCGCACGGTCTGCCGATCCAAGGCGCCGCGCGCATCAAACGCGTGCTGCTCGAAGTCGCTGAGACGCTGGAGAAACTGATCACCGAAACGCTGGCGATGATGAATGCCGGCGCTCCGTTGAACGACATCATCCACACTGTAAAAGTGGCGCCCGAGATGTTGCAGCGCCCTTACCTGCGACCGCTTTACGACGAACCCGAATTCGTCGTGCGCAATCTGTGGCGCATGTACGGCGGCTGGTACGACGGCAATCCGGCGAATCTCAAGCCCGCGCCGGAGAAGGCACTGGCGCTTGAACTCGCCACGCTGGCCGGCGGAGCGGAAAAGCTCGCGCAACGCGCGCAGCAACTTGCAGCAGAAAACCAACTGCGGCTCGCTTGCCACCTCGTCGAAACGGCGGTGCGCGCGGATCCAAAGCCCGCGTTGTTCGCGATTCGCGCCGAGATCTATCAGAAGCGACGCGACGGCGAGACGTCGTTGATGGCGAAAGGCATCTTCGGCTACACGGCCGGTGAATCACTCGCCGCTGCAGGCGTTGCCGATCCGCACGCGCCCAAGCAACAACGCTGAAGACGCTGAACAGGTCACACATGCTTACATCGCATTTCGTTCGCAACGGCGACGTTCTCACTGCCTATCACGACGAAGGCCGGGGTGAACCGTTCGTGCTGGTGCACGGGTTCACCGGATCGAAGCTCGACTTCCACGATCAACTGCAATGGTTCACCGAGACACATCGCGTGCTCGTACCGGACCAGCGCGGCCATGGCGAATCGTCGAACTTCGGCCACGTCGACGCGTATTCGTTCGACATTCTGGCGGAGGATCTCGCAGGCTTTCTCGGCGCGCTCGACATAGAACGCTGTCATCTGCTGGGCCATTCCATGGGCGGTATGGTCGCCATTCGTTTCGCGCTGCGTCATCCGCAGCGGCTCAAATCGCTGATCCTCATGGACACGTTGGCCGAACCGCTGCCGATGTTCTCGAAGACGATTCGCGACCAACTCGCCAAAGACGTGCGCGCCAACGGCTGTGCGAGCCGCGTGAATATG
>CAZLDA010000109.1:7283-9098 GCA_964557875.1 uncultured Pseudomonadales bacterium
CGCGGCATCGACTTTCTCGGCAACGACGAACACTGGCGCCGCATCGAGTTGAAGTTGTCGCAGATGGACCCCGAAGCATGGGTTGCGCTGAGCGACGAAATCTCGAGCCAGAAATCGCTGCTGCCGGAACTCGGTGCACTGACGATACCGACGACGATCATCGTGGGTGAACACGATGCCCCCTTCGTGGAACCGTCAGGGCGTATGGGAAAGGCCATTCCCGACGCACGGCTCGAAACGATTCCCCTCGCCGCGCACAGCCCGCAGTACGAGAACGCCGACGTCTGGCGAAACGCCGTCGCAGCGCATCTCGCCCGGATCTAGCGACCGGTAAAACCCGCAAACAAAGCACCTCAGCATTGCACTGCGGCAGGCTGTTCAACTAGGCTGCGCGTTCACCGTTTGTGCCTCTGAGGGATCGCTATGCAATTCCGGCTGACAGCCATACTCAGTGCGACTTTGATCGGGTTCGCTTCGGGAAGCGCGGTTGCCGCCGACGTCGCAAATCACCCCGAACGTGAAGCGTACTTCGGTGAAACGCACGTCCACACGAGCTGGTCGTTCGACGCCTACATCTTCGGCAATCACATCACCGGCCCTGCCGATGCGTACAAGTATGCGAAGGGCGAGCCGATCAAGCACCCGCTCGGCTACGACATAAAGATCGAAACACCGCTCGACTGGATGGGCGTAACCGACCACTCCGAATATGCCGGCGTCGTGCGCCTCGCAAACGATCCATCGTCGCCGATCAGCAAGCTGCCGATTGCGAAAGACCTCGTCGTGCACAAACCCGAAGACATCCAGCGCATCTATCTGTGGCTGGGCACCTCGATGGTTGAGATGAAGCCGATCGCGGCACTGGTCGACCCTTCGGTGTCGGGTACGGTCTGGAAGTCCAACAATGCGGCCGCTGATGCGGCAAACGAGCCGGGCAAGTTCACGGCGTTCTGCGCCTATGAATGGACCTCGACACCGCGCTTCTCGAACATGCACCGCAACGTGTTCTTCCGCGACTGTGCGAAAGTACCGGAGATGCCGTTCAGTTCGCTCGACTCGCAATCGCCGGAGGATCTGTGGAACTGGATGGACGGGCAGCGCAAACAGGGCAACGAACTGCTCGCGATTTCGCACAACGCAAACCTCTCGAACGGGATCATGTATCCCACGGATGTCGACTTCAAAGGCCGGCCGATCGACAAGGCGTGGGCCGAGTCGCGCGACCGCAACGAACATCTGACCGAAATCAAACAGATCAAAGGGCAGTCGGAGACACACCCGGTGCTGTCGCCCACCGACGAGTTCGCGAACTTCGAAGTGCTGTCGTATCTGCTCGGCGATCCGGCGGGCACGTTCCCGCAGATACCCGGCAGCTATGTACGGCAGGCGCTGAAGGACGGTCTCGGATTACACGCCAATCTCGGCGTGAACCCGTACAAGATGGGCTTCGTCGGCGGCTCTGATTCGCACAACACCGGTGTGCCGTATCGTCAGAGCAACTTTTACGGCGGCCACGGGCACGCCGACGGCGAAATCAAAACCCGAATGTCCGGCACGTTGTTCGCGGGTCTCGACACGCGACTCGAGAATCCTGCCGGCCTCACCGGCGTGTGGGCCGAGCAGAACACGCGCGCATCGCTGTTCGATGCGATGCAGCGCAGGGAAACGTTCGCGACCAGCGGCCCGCACATCAAAGTGCGCTTCTTCGGCGGCTGGGGTTTCACGAAGGACGACGACAAGAAATCCGACTGGATCAAGAACGCATATGCGAAGGGTGTACCGATGGGCGGCGACCTCGCGGCACCGGCAGGCAGG
>CAZLDA010000110.1:0-724 GCA_964557875.1 uncultured Pseudomonadales bacterium
TTTCGGGGCTTTTTCAACCTGATGCTCGGGATCTACCGCGACGTAGCCGGTACCGACAAATGGGACAAGCCGTTCGAAGTGACCGGGCTCGACGATCAACGGTTCTCGTGGTCGCATGGTCAGATCAATCGCTACCTCTCTGATCAGTGGGCCGGCGTGCCGCACGGTCCGCATTGCGAGAACACAAAAGTCTGGCCGTTCTGTCTCCGCGGGGCTTGGAATGCATCTGAGCGACAAGACCCTCGGCACCCAGGGACATTGGGTGGTCGATAGATGGGTCGAAGACTTCCTGACCAAGAAGCTCATTGGCTACGACAGGCGCGGAAATCTGAAATGGGTGGGCTTGTACTACGACCCGCTGATCGACCATATCCACGGCCAAAGCGCCGTTGCCGGACTGTTTCCAGCCATTTACCTGCTGCCGCAGAACCGCGCGCTCGCAGAAGATCTCTATCGCAAAGCGGTCGCAGTCGTCGGTTGGGACAAATGGTGGCTTCCAACGATCGCGCCCAAGAATCAACCGCGCGGAGCCACCATCGGCTTGTTGCTGGCGCGCGAGTTCGGCGACCACACCACCGCACGCCGCCTCGGCAACGCGCTCGAAAAGCAATCGAACGGCAGGTTTTTCAACAGCGTCGGCGATGGTGACGAGGACGAGTTCGGTTACTACTTCAGTTTCGGTGATCAGTATCCGCGCGGCCAGGAGAGCGCGCTCTACATGCTG
>CAZLDA010000110.1:734-9086 GCA_964557875.1 uncultured Pseudomonadales bacterium
CTGGCCGACATCAGGGACGCCGGCGATTGGTATCGCGCTTTCAACGAGATGGACATGGACCGATACGAGGCGCCCACCGTTGAAGGCATCGACTTCCCGAACGTCGGTGTGCAATTCGCGCAAAACGATCCGGGCGATGGCGTTCTCACGGTATCGATCTATGCCGCTACTCGCGGCGCCGCGGGTACGCCGACACGTTGGCGCGTAACGAACCTGCCGGATCCGGGATCCGTCGCGATAGAGCTTGGCGGACGCACATTCGACGGCTGGCGGGCGACCAACGAGAACTCGATCGAAATCCAGTGCGCAATCAAAGACCAGACATTCCGGATCCGAACCGGCTGGACCCCTCAGCGCGCGCGGGCGGGCGTTTCGGCTGGAAGCACGCCGCTCACGAGCATTGCGACCACGGGACGTGCTTCCATGCGACGTCGTACCCCCTCCGTGAATCCGTTGGATCTCGTTACGGCGAGCCGGGCGATTGCAGCCAGCTCGTCCGGATGCCCTTGTTGCGCGTGAACCCGGTGCGCTAGTGTGCAAAGGCACCGTGGGTGAGGTGAACGATGCCTTTGAGAGTACTCGTGTTCGGCGCGCATCCGGACGACGCCGAATTTCACGGCGGCGGATTGCTCGCGTTGCACCGCGCGCGCGGCAACCGAGTGCGCATCATCTCGGTGAGCGACGGCAGCGCGGGACATCAGTCGATGGATCGCGCATCGCTGGCCACACGCCGGCGTGCGGAAGCAGCCGCTGCCGCTGCGGTGATCGGTTGCGAAGTGGAGGTGTGGAAAAACGCTGACGGCGAGCTCGAGCCGACGCTCGCGATTCGCGAGCAGGTCATCCGCGAGATCCGTACGTTCGCACCTGATCTGGTGCTGACGCATCGCATCCACGACTACCACCCCGATCATCGCGCCGTGGGCCTGCTGATCCGCGACGCCTGCTACATGGTGCGTGTACCCAACGTCGTACCCGACGCGCCGGCCTTGCCGAACGATCCGGTGGTCGCCTGCTTCGCCGACTTCTTCTCGCAACCCGCACCGTTCCGCGCCGATGCAAAAGTCGACGTCGAGCCGGTCAGCGACAAAATCGACGCGATGCTCGACTGCCACGTGTCGCAGGTTTACGAATGGATTCCGCACACGCTCGGCCGCGGCAGCGAAGTGCCTTCCGATCCGGCCCGCCGACTCGCGTGGTTACCCGAGTTCTACGGCCGCCCTCGCGCCGTCGCCCGTAAATTCGCACCCGAATTCCGGTTGGCTGAAGCGTTCGAAATCTCCGAGTACGCGCGCAAACCCAAACCCGAAGAGATGCCCCTGCTGTTTCCCGGCGCTCGCGCCTGAGTCACCTAGTTCAGCGATTTCAGGAACGAGATCAGCGCCTCATTCACCGCCTCCGGCGACTCCTGCTGAGTCCAATGTCCGATGCCGGGCAGCATCACGACGTCACGCAGGTTCGGTACCACTGCCCGCATCTGCGCTTCGAATCCGGGATTCATCCGAATGAGGTCGCGGTCGCCGCTGATGAACAGCGCGGGTTGTTCGATCTTCTTGCCCTGGAACGGCGCCGAGAGCGCCCACGACCGGTCCATGTTGCGGTACCAGTTGAGGCCGCCGCGGAAACCGGCGCGCGTGAACTCGGCGGTGAAGTAATCGAGATCGGCTTCGGTGAGCCACGGCGGCAGCACCTCGGTGTCGGCGAGTTGATCGAGGAAGTACGCCGTCTTCGGCGGCGGCGTCAGCACCATGCCGTTGATGCCGCGATCAGGTGCGTTGCCGGAGCCGCCGAACAGCAATCGCCGCAGGGTTCGACGCACGTCGTTCTGCAATTCGTGTTCGGCAACGCCCGGTTGCTGGAAGTAAAGGATGTAGAAAAAGTTGTCGCCGAACATCGCGCGCATGCCGGCGGTCGGCGCAATCGGCGAGCGGTCCGCGAACGGCACTGACAAGGCTGCCACGGCGCGAAAGACATCGGGCCGCCACAACGCCGCGTTCCACGCGACCGGTGCGCCCCAATCGTGGCCCACGATCACCGCCTGCCGCTCGCCCAGCGCTGCAACCAGGCCGACGATGTCGCCGACGAGATTGAACTGCGTATAGCTGTCGTTCTCGGCAGGCGCATCCGTTTGACCATAGCCGCGCTGATCGGGTGCCACGACGCGAAAGCCCGCATCGGCCAGCGCGGTCAGCTGATGGCGCCACGAATACCACGACTCCGGAAAACCGTGGCACAAGACGACGAGTGGCCCCGAACCCACCTCCGCGATGTGCATGTTGATGCCGTTCGTCGCGACGGTGCGATGCTCGATCGATGCCATTTACGCTCCCTTAATTCACGTGCTTTGCGCCTATAATGCCGCCTTTCACGGACTTTGCACCCAGATGAAAACCTGGATCGTCGCCACGGTTTTGTTTGCGCTCGGCGGCGCCGGGCTGTTCTGGTACGAGCATCGTCAAAGCGGCGCCGCTCAGTCGGGTGGTCACTTTCAGATGCCGCCGCCCAGCGTCGAAGTAACGCCGGTTGTTCTCGGCACCGTCGAGCGAACCGTCGAAGCGGTTGGTACTTTGCGCGCGGACGAGTCGGTCACCATCCGCCCGGAGATCGCCGGCCGCGTCGTGTCGATCGGATTCAAAGAAGGCGAAAAGGTCCGCAAAGGCACCACGCTGATCACGCTCGACGATTCGGTGAATGCCGCCGAGGTTGCCGAGAAGGCGGCGAATCGCAAGATCTCCGAACTCGCCTACGAACGCGCGAAGCTGCTCGTCGAGAAGAAAGCGGCCTCCATCGAGGTGCGCGACCGGGCCGAGGCGCAGCTCGAGGCGGACGACGCAGCGCTGCAACTCGCCCGCGCGCGGCTCGACAAAACACGCATCCTGGCGCCGTTCGACGGCGTCATCGGTTTGCGCACCGTCAGCGTCGGCGATTTCGTCGACGTCGGTCAGGTACTGGTAAACCTCGTCGATCTCGAGTTGCTCAAGGTCGATTTCCGCGTCGGTGAAATCCATCTGCCCGACGTCGTGGCCGGGCAAGACATCGCGGTGCGCGTCGATGCGTTTCCGTCGCAAACGTTCAGCGGCACGGTGTATGCGATCGAGCCTGAGGTCGACATCAACGGCCGCGCAGTGGTGATCCGCGCGCGTCTGCCAAACGAGGGCGACAAGCTGCGGCCGGGACTGTTCTCGCGCGTCACGCTCATCGTCGATCGCACGGCGCAGGCGATGCTCGTGCCTGAAGACGCCATCGTTCCCGAAGGTGAACGGCACTTCGTGTACCGCGTGACGGATGGCCGCGCAGCATTGGTAGAAGTGCTGATCGGCAAACGCAAAGACACGCGTGTGGAGGTGCGCAGCGGTCTCAGTCCGAACGACCTGATCGTGACTGCCGGCCAGTTGAAGCTGCGCGACGGCATCGCGGTGCACGCAACCACCGCCGACGACGCAATCGCGAAAGCTGCAACGTCCGTCGTGCCCGGCAGCGCCGCGAAAGACTCATGATTCTCTCGGACCTCAGCATTCGCCGGCCGGTGCTCGCGACCGTGGTGAATCTGGTCATCGTGCTGGTCGGTCTGATCGCGTGGGATCGCCTCACCATCCGCGAATTTCCGAACGTCGACGATCCGGTCGTTACGATCACGACGAACTATCTCGGCGCGAACGCCGAAATCATCGAGTCGCAAGTGACGAAGCCGCTCGAAGACGGCATCTCGGGAATCGAAGGCGTCGACTACATCAGTTCGATCAGCCGCGCAGAGCAGTCGCAGATATCCGTGCGCTTCAGCACCGGCCGCGATCCGGATGCGGCCGCCAACGACGTGCGCGATCGCGTCGCTCGCGCGCGCAGCTTCTTGCCGAAGGAAATCGACAATCCGATCGTTGCGAAAGTCGAGTCGGACGCGACGCCGATCGTCTACATGGCGATCAACTCCGACCGCCACAACGAAATGGAACTCACCGACTACGCCGACCGCGTCGTGAAGGACCGGCTCGAAGTGCTGCCCGGTGTCGCGCAGCTGCTGATCATGGGCGAACGACGCTATTCGATGAGAGTGTGGCTCGATCGCGGTCGTCTCGCCGCGTACTCGTTGACGCCGGCCGATGTCGAACGCGCGTTGACTGAGCAGAACGTCGAAGTGCCAGCCGGGCGCATCGAAAGCAGCGACCGCGAATTCACCGTGCTCTCCGAAACCGATCTGCGCACACCCGAGCAGTTCTCGCAGATCATCCTGAAAGACGCCGGCGGCTATCTCGTGCGACTCGGCGACGTTGCAACCGTCGAGGTGGGGCCCGAACTGGTGCGCAACATGTCGCGCGCGTCCGGTCACCGTGCCATCGGGCTTGGTCTCATCAAACAGTCGACGGCGAATCTGCTCGACGTCGCGCAAGAGCTGCGCGGCGAACTCGTCGAACTGAACAAGGTGCTGCCCGACGGCATGCGCGTGGACATCGGCTATGACTCGTCTGTCTTCGTGCAGCAATCGATCGATCGCGTGTTCGTAACCATCGTCGAAGCGATTGCGCTGGTCGTGTTCGTGATCTTCCTGTTCTTGCGCAACTGGCGCGCCACACTCGTGCCGTTGGTGACGATTCCGATCGCGCTCATCGGTGCAATCGCATTGATGTGGGGCTTCGGCTTTTCGATCAACACATTGACGCTGCTGGCGTTCGTGCTCGCCATCGGTCTCGTGGTGGACGATGCGATCGTGATGCTCGAGAACATCTATCGCTACATCGAACAGGGAATGGATCCGATCAAGGCGGCCTTCGTCGGTTCGAGGCAGATTGGTTTCGCAATCGTCGCAATGACCTTCACGCTCGCGGCCGTGTTCACGCCAATCGCATTCAGCGAAGGCAAAACCGGACGGTTCTTCACCGAATTCGCGCTGACGCTCGCGGGCGCCGTCGTCGTATCCGGCTTCGTCGCGCTGACGCTCTCGGCCACGCTCGCGTCGCGCATTCTGCGGCACGAGACGCGGCACAACGCGATGTTCAACTTCGGCGAACGCGTGTTGCAGCGGACCGCCGATTTCTATCGGACCGCTCTGGGACTCGCGCTGCATCAGCGTCCGATCGTCATCGCGGTGATGTTGCTGGTCGGATCGGCATCGGTGCTGTTCTACCGCGGCCTGCCGTCCGAACTCGCTCCGATGGAAGATCAGGGCACCGTCATGGTGTTCGCGATCGCACCGGAGGGCGCGACGCTCGACTATCTCAACAGCTACACGAAGCAGATCGACGAGGTGTTCAAGTCGATCCCCGAGATGCAGCGTTACATGATGATCATGGGGCGGCCGACCGTTTCGAACATGATCTCGTATACGTCGCTGTCGTCGTGGCACGAACGCGAGCGCACGTCGCAGCAGGTGGCCGCGAGCATCATGCCGCAACTGATGGGCATTCCCGGTATCCGCGCGTTCGCGGTAACGCCGCAATCGCTCGGCGGTTCCAACGGCGGCGGCATGGCGATCAACTTCGTGGTGCAGACGTCGGAGTCGTATCAGAAACTCGATCAGTACGTCTCTCAGATTCTGTCGCGCGTCGCCGACAATCCCGCGCTGATGAATGTCGATTCGGATCTGAAGCTCAACAAGCCCGAACTGAAAGTGGACGTGAATCGCGACAAGGTGGCCGCGGTGGGCGCAAGCGTAGTGGAGATCGGCCGTACGCTCGAAACGATGCTGGGCGGCCGCCAGGTGACGCGCTTCAAACGCAATGCCGAGCAATACAACGTGAAGCTGCAGGTTGCCGACGTGAATCGTCGCGATCCCGACGATCTCACCAACATCTACGTGCGCGGCGGCAACGGCGAAATGATCCAGCTTTCGAACCTCGTCACCGTGAAAGAAGACGTAGCACCGCGCGAGTTGAATCACTTCAACAAGCAGCGCGCCGCGGTGATCTCGGCGTCGGTCGGCGACGGTCATACGCTGGGGCAGGCGCTCGACGTGCTCGAAACGACCACGCGTGAAGTGATGGGTCCGGCTGCGCAAATCGATTACGTCGGCGCGGCACGCGAGTTCAAAGACTCGTCGTCGAAAATCTACGTGACGTTCCTGCTCGCGCTCGCGTTCATCTATCTGGTGCTGGCCGCGCAGTTCGAAAGTTTCGTGGCACCATTCGTCATCATCTTGAGCGTGCCGCTCGCGATGGCCGGAGCGTTGCTCGCGCTGCAGCTCACCGGCGGGTCGTTGAACATCTACAGTCAGATCGGACTCATCACGCTGGTGGGATTGATCACGAAGCACGGCATACTGATCGTCGAGTTCTCGAATCAATTGCGCGCAGCGGGGAAACCGATCATGGAGGCCGTGCTCGAAGCAAGCGTATTGCGGTTGCGGCCGATTCTGATGACGACCGGCGCAATGGTGCTGGGCGCAGTGCCGCTCGCAACGGCGACTGGACCCGGCGCCGAAGCGCGCAACGACATCGGCTGGGTCATCGTCGGCGGCATGACGGTGGGCACGCTGTTCACCTTGTTCGTCGTTCCCACCGTGTACACGTATCTGGTACGCCGTACACCGCATCTCGTCGCGCTGCAACGCGACGCTCTCGTTCCCGGCGAGCCGGCGCTTGCGACGCACGGTTGATGGACAGAGCCGGCAACGACTTCGCGGCTTACTGCTGTTGTTGGCGCTCGCCGGCTGCGGACCGGCGCCGCAGGAAAAACCCGCCGCGACTCCTGCTCCGATGATCGACGTCGCCGAACTCAGCGTGCTCGATGCTCAACACAAGCTGGCCACCGGCGAACTCACTTCGCGCGCGCTGACGCAGGCTTACCTCGATCGCATTCAGGCCATCGACCGGCAAGGTCCGATGCTCAATTCAGTCATCGAAGTGAATGCCGTTGCGCTGCAGGACGCCGATCGTCTCGACGCCGAACGCGCAGCCGGAAAATTGCGCGGGCCTCTGCACGGAATTCCGGTGCTGCTGAAAGACAACATCGACGCCGTCGGCATGGTGAACTCGGCCGGATCGCTCGCGCTCGCCGACCATCGCCCGCCGCAGGATGCGTTTCTCGTTACGCGGTTGCGCACGGCCGGCGCGGTGTTGCTCGGCAAAACGAACTTGAGCGAATGGGCGAATTTCCGTTCCACCCATTCGACGTCCGGCTGGAGCAGCCGCGGCGGACAAACGCGCAACCCGTATGTACTCGATCGCAATCCGTGCGGCTCGAGCGCCGGCACAGGCGCCGCAATCTCTGCAAGTCTGGCCACGGTCGGCGTCGGCACGGAAACCGACGGCAGCATCATCTGCCCCTCTGCGATCAACGGTCTCGTCGGTATGAAACCGACCGTGGGGTTGATCAGCCGGCGCGGCATCATTCCGATCTCGATATCGCAGGACACTGCCGGGCCGATGGGACGCAGCGTCGCCGACGTTGCCGCTCTCCTCACAGTGCTGGTGGGCGCGGACGACGCGGACCCCGCTGGTGCGCCAGCCAAATCACACGCTGCGCCCGACTACACCGCGTTCCTGAATGCCGGCGCGCTTGCGGGTAAACGCATCGGCCTCGTTCGCGCCACGCTCGGCTTCAACGCCGACGGAGATGCCGCGATGGAACGCGCGGTGGCAACGATGACGACCGCCGGCCCAATCGTGATCGACGTGAAGGTGAACGGCTATCGCGACTGGGAAGGCCCGGAGATGATCGTGATGCTCTACGAGTTCAAAAACGGCCTCAACACATATCTCAAAGCTGCGGGCCTGAGGCCCGGTTCGCTCGCGGAACTGATCGCATGGAATCAGGATCATCGCGACACCGTGATGCCCTGGTTCGGCCAGGAATTGTTCGAGATGGCCCAGGCGAAAGGTTCGCTGAAAGACGCGGCCTATCTCGAGGCGCGCGCGAAGGCCCGCAAAATTGCGGGCAAAGACGGTTTGCTCGCCACGCTCGAAGCAAACCGCGTAGACGTGCTGATGGTGCCGAGCGCCGGCCCCGGTTGGATGACGGATCTGTTGTTGGGGGATCGCTCCGGCGGCGGCGGCGCCGCGATCGCGGCGGTCGCCGGTACACCGAGCATCACGGTGCCGATGGGTGATTCGCACGGTCTGCCGCTCGGACTGTCCTTGATGGGGCCGGCGTACAGCGAGGCCCAACTGATCGGTCTTGCGTACGCATTCGAACAGGCGTCGCGCGCGCGCACGCCGCCGAAGTACATCCCGACACTCCCGGCCCCAGCCGGCGGCGTAAAGGCCGACGATGCGCACTGACGATCTGCGCATCCGCCGTGTACGTCCGTTGATCGCGCCGGCAATTCTCGCCGAGGACATTCCGCTTACCGATGCGGCTTCGGTGGTGGTTGCGAACGGACGCCGGGCGTTCCGCCATCGACCCGCTGCAGCACCGTCATCTGCA
>CAZLDA010000111.1:0-9081 GCA_964557875.1 uncultured Pseudomonadales bacterium
CATCTTCGACCGCTACGTGATCTACGCGGATTTCTGGATTCAGGATCAGGAATATCGCGACCCTGAAACCGGCGACATTCTGAACCGCGCGTCGTTGAACGAGGAACTGGAGAAGATCGAGAAGCCTGCAGGAATCTCGAATCCGAAGGACTTCCGCAACGAGATCGTCAACTTCGTGTTGCGCGCGCGTGCGAACAACAACGGCCAGAATCCGTCGTGGCTCGGTTACGAGAAGCTCCGGACGGTCATCGAGAAGAAGATGTTCTCGAATACCGAAGACCTGCTGCCGGTGATCTCGTTCAACGCGAAGGGCTCGAAGGACGAGCAGAAGAAGCACAACGACTTCGTGGCGCGGATGGTCGATCGCGGCTACACGGAGAAGCAGGTCCGCCTGCTTGCAGAGTGGTATCTCCGGGTCCGCAAAGCCCAATAGGAGGCGCTCGCGCCGTGTCCTACATCATCGATCGCCGGCTCAACAGCCGGAACAAGAACGCGGTGAACCGGCAACGGTTCATGCGCCGCTACAAGTCGCACATCCAGAAGGCGGTTCAGGAGGCGATCAAGCAGCGCAGTATCACCGACATGGAACGTGGCGAGGATGTTGCCATTCCCGCGTCGGATGTTGATGAACCCACATTCAGCCACGGCAGCGGCGGCCGCCGTTCGATCGTTCATCCCGGCAACAAGGAGTTCATTGCCGGTGACCGCGTGCCACGGCCATCCGGTGGCGGCGGTGGTGGTGGAAGCAGCGCTTCCGACAGCGGTGAAGGCGACGACGAGTTCGTCTTCCAGCTGACGCAGGACGAATTCCTCGACGTGATGTTCGAGGATCTGGAACTGCCAAACCTTGTTAAACGGCACCTTCGAGGGGCGGACAGCTTCAAACGGGTTCACGCGGGTTTCTCGCACGACGGCGTCCCGGCGAAACTGAACGTGGTGCGTTCCCTTCGAGTTGCAAAAGCGCGGCGCATTGCGCTCACCGGAAGCTCGCGCGCGCGCGTCGCGGAACTCGAAGATGACCTGGTGCTGGCAGAAGGCGCCGGCGACGAGGTCACTGC
The DNA here is from genome assembly GCA_964557875.1 of uncultured Pseudomonadales bacterium. Lineage (GTDB taxonomy): Bacteria > Pseudomonadota > Gammaproteobacteria > Pseudomonadales > Azotimanducaceae > DATJGR01. The sequence goes on from CAZLDA010000111.1 coordinate 1,059, forward strand.
GCGACGAATCAAGAACGAATTGTCGGAACTGCGACGGCGCATCAAGCGTGTGCCGTTCCTCGATACGTACGACCTGCGTTACAACCTGCACCTGAAGCAACCAGTGCCCACGTCGAAGGCGGTCATGTTCTGCCTCATGGACGTGTCCGGCTCCATGGACCAGCACATCAAGGAATTGGCGAAGCGTTTCTATCTGCTCCTGTACCTGTTCCTCAAACGCAACTACGAGCGCACCGAGATCGTCTTCATCCGCCACCACACGGTGGCGAAGGAAGTGGACGAGCAGGAGTTCTTCTACTCGCGTGAAACCGGCGGCACGGTGGTGTCGAGCGCACTGAAGCTGATGGCCGAAGTCATCGCCGAACGCTACTCGCCGAATGAATGGAACATCTACGGCGCGCAAGCCTCGGACGGCGACAACTGGAACGACGATTCGCCGTTGTGTGTCGACGTGCTGAAGAAAGGCATCCTGCCGCACGTGCAGTATTTTTCGTATGTCGAGATCACGCGTCGCGATCCGCAGGCGCTGTGGAACGAGTATCAGAAGCTGGCCGACTCGATGCCCGATCGATTCGCGCAGCGGCGCATTGCGGACGTGGCAGACATCTATCCCGTGTTCAGGGACCTGTTCCAGAAGAAAGTGGCGGCAGCATGACGACACGCGCTGGCAGAGTGCCGATACGCACACCGATCTCCACCGGTTCCGAGTGGACGTTCGAGCTGATTCATCAGTACGACCAGGAGATTGCGCGACTCGCTGCGGAATTCCGGCTGGACACATATCCGAATCAGATCGAGGTGATTCGTTCCGACCAGATGCTCGACGCATATGCGTCCATCGGCATGCCGCTCGGTTACCACCACTGGTCGTTCGGGAAGCACTTTGTCGAATCGGAGCGAAGCTACCAGCGCGGCTACATGGGGCTCGCGTACGAGATCGTGATCAATTCGAATCCGTGCATCGCGTATCTCATGGAAGAAAACACGATGACGATGCAGGCACTCGTCGTTGCGCACGCGTGCTACGGGCACAACTCGTTCTTCAAGAACAACTATCTGTACCGTACGTGGACTGATGCCAGTTCCATCATCGACTACCTTGTGTTCGCGAAGCAGTATTTGAGCCAATGTGAAGAGCGTCATGGCGTCGACGAAGTCGAGAAGATTCTCGACTCCTGTCACGCATTGATGAATCACGGCGTCGACCGCTACAAGCGCCCGCATCCTGTGTCGCCCGAGGAAGAGCGACGTCGTCAGCGCGAACGCGCGGAGTACATCCAGCGTAACCTCAACGATTTGTGGCGCACGGTGCCGCGCGCCCGAGAAATGAGCGAGCGCGACGACGAACAGTTCCCCAAAGATCCACAAGAGAATCTGCTGTACTTCATCGAGAAGAACGCGCCGTTGTTGGAGCCTTGGCAACGCGAGATCGTGCGCATCGTGCGGAAGATTGCGCAGTATTTCTATCCGCAACGCCAGACGCAGGTGATGAACGAAGGATGGGCCACGTTCTGGCATTACACGTTGCTGAATGCGTTGTACGACGAAGGCAAAGTGACCGACGCCTTCATGATGGAATTCCTGACGTCGCACACAGGCGTCATTTTTCAGCCGAGCTACGACCATCCGTATTACCGAGGCATCAACCCGTATGCGCTCGGTTATGCGATGTACACCGACTTGCGCCGGATCTGCGAGCACCCAACGGACGAGGATCGCGAGTGGTTCCGCGATTTCGCCGGCGCGCCGTGGCTCGAAGTGCTCGATCATGCGATGCGCAATTTCAAGGACGAGAGCTTCATCCTGCAGTTTCTGTCACCGAAGGTGATGCGCGACCTGCGGCTGTTCGGCGTGGTCGACGACGATGAGGAAACCGAACTCGAAATCGCCGCCATTCACGATTCGGGTGGCTATCGTCGAGTGCGGGAGTTGCTCGCGAGCCAGTACAACCTCAGCGAGCGCGAACCCAACATCCAGATCGTTGCGGCCGATATCCGCGGCGAGCGCAGCCTCACGCTGCGACACACGCAACACCAACGCCGCACGCTGAATGGTGGAACAGAGGAAGTGCTGAAGCACATGCATCGGCTGTGGGGCTTCCCGGTGCGCCTCGAGTCCGTCGTAAACGATCAGGTCATCAGCACGACCACGTGCCCCAGCTGACATTCGTTGGCTTGTCCGCGTGTTCGTGGTAACACAGCGCGCATTCTTCCGACGGCATCACTAAGTGGAAAGCTATCTGGTTGGCGGCGCAGTCCGCGATGCGTTGCTCGGTTTGCCGATTCGCGAACGCGACTGGGTGATCGTCGGAAGCACGCCCGAGGAAATGCGACGACTCGGCTATAGGCAGGTGGGTCGCGACTTCCCCGTCTTTCTCCACCCGCAAACGAACGAGGAGTACGCGCTCGCCCGGACAGAGCGCAAAGTCGGTCCGGGGCACACCGGCTTCGTTTGCCACGCTGGCCCTGACGTCACGCTGGAAGAAGACTTGAGGCGGCGTGATCTCACTGTGAACGCAATTGCGCAGGCACACGACGGCACATTGATCGACCCGTGGGGCGGCGCTGCAGACTTGAGCGCGCGTCGGTTGCGCCACGTGTCGGTGGCTTTTCTGGAAGATCCGTTGCGCGTGTTTCGTGTTGCGCGATTTGCTGCGCAGTTGGGTGCATTCGGATTTCGTGTCGAACCCGAAACCCTGCAACTGATGGCGGACATGTGCCGAGCCGATGTCGTAGCCGAACTCGCACCCGAGCGGGTCTGGCAGGAGATGACGAAGGCGCTCGGCACAGTTTCGCCCGGCACGTTCTTCGAAGTACTGAAACGTTGCGGAGGAATGACGCGTTGGTTTGCCGAACTCGATGCGGTGCGAGGATTACCTGAGTTCGTCAACGAACGAGGTCGTCGGTTGAGCGACCCACTCGACCGTTTCGGTGCGCTGGGTTGGTTGTTGGGAGAAGTGGAAGTCGCAGCCTTAACGGACCGACTGCGAGCATCGAATGATCACCGTCGTCTTGCGCTAGACGTTGCGCGGCATGGTCGGGCGCTGGCCGGATGGCGCACGATCGAAGGCGATGCGTTGCTCGATGCCATGAAGGCCACCAGTGCGGTGCGGCAACCGGAGTGGTTTGCACGCGTTGTGGCGGTTGTTGCCGAATGCGCCTCGGTGGAACTGTCTGCGCTCGTTCGAACTGCCCATCAGGTGGCCGCAGTTTCGTCCGAATCGTTTCGCAAAGCAGGTCTCGATGGCCGCGATCTCGGAAGAGCCATCGACGTTGCACGAACCGATGTAATCCGGGTTGCTCAGGCTGCTACTTAGCGCGGGCGCGCTCGATCTCGATGCAGGTATCTCGCGCGCCCGCTACGGCTCCGGGCTTGTGCACACACACCTTCAGTCGTGGGATGGGGAACTCGTCGAGCAAACGCTGCGCAATGCTCTCGGCGAGGGTTTCGATCAAGTGAAACTGCGACGCACGAACGAACTCGGCAACCTCGCGCCCGATCGTTCCGTAGTCGAGCGCGTCGCCAAGGTCGTCAGTCGCTGCGGCGCGCGTGGCATCGATGTCGATTTCGAGGTCGATGGCCAGTCGCTGCAGCACCTGTCGCTCCCACGCATGGATGCCGATCCGTGTCGAAACCTCGAGGCCGGTAATCCACAACTTATCCATTGAGGCGTCGATCGACTGCGGCGAGTTCGTCGAGCGGCCAGCGTGCTCGGGTTTCGATCTCGAGCGCCGTGTGCTGCCCGGCCGCAAGCCGCAAGTAGCCGGCGAACGCGACCATTGCACCGTTGTCGGTGCACAGCTTTGCCGGTGCGTAGTAGACAGTACCGGGTAAACGCTCGCTCAACACGGCGCGCAAGCGTGTGTTTGCGGCCACCCCACCGGCCATCACCAACCTATTGAGGCCTGTTTGTTCGATGGCGCGGCTGCACTTGATGACCAGTGTGTCGACGACTGCGTCTTCGAACGCTCGCGCAACATCGGCTTTGTCCTGGTCCGTCGTTTGGCCGAGTCGTTGCAGCGTGTTCAAGGTGAAGGTCTTGAGGCCGCTGAAGCTGAAATCGAGGCCGGGTCGGTCTGTCATCGGGCGAGGGAAGCGGAAGCGAGCTGGATTTCCGCGCTCGGCGAGCCGCGCGACTGCAGGACCGCCGGGGTAACCGAGCCCAAGCATCTTGGCGGTTTTATCGAAGGCCTCGCCCGCGGCGTCGTCGATCGACTCCCCGATGATCTCGTACTCCCCGATTGCATCGACGCGAACGAGTTGCGTGTGCCCGCCCGAAACGAGCAGCGCGACAAACGGCACGTCCGGTTTCGGATCGGCCAGCAGGGGCGCGAGCAAGTGAGCCTCCATGTGGTGAACGGCGACGGCCGGCACGTCGAGGGCCCAGGCCAGCGATCGCCCTATGGAGGCGCCGACCATGAGCGCGCCGATCAGCCCAGGTCCGGCGGTGTATGCGATGGCGTCGATGTCACGTAGCGCGATACCCGCGCGCGCCAGCATGTCCATGAGCAACGGAACGGTCTTTCGGACGTGATCTCGCGATGCGAGTTCGGGCACCACGCCGCCGTATTCGGCGTGCATGGCGACTTGGCTATAGAGCGATTCGGCGATCATCCCGCGGTCGCTGTCGTACAGCGCCACGCCGGTTTCGTCGCAGGAGGTTTCGATACCCAACACACGCATAGGGCGGCGATGGTAGCACCCGTTCACGGCGCGAGCAGACAGGCGCGACTGTGCTTTGCGTCCACCCCGGTATCTGAGTAGAATCCGCGTCCCTTTCTATGAACCAACTGTGTCGACCAGCGTTGATCGATCAGGATTTGGAGGACGAGTTCGGGTGCCATCAGTCAAAGTAAGAGAGAACGAACCTTTCGACGTCGCGCTGCGACGTTTCAAACGATCCTGCGAGAAAGCAGGCATTCTGTCCGAAGTACGCCGTCGCGAGTTCTACGAAAAGCCGACGTCGGTCCGTAAGCGTAAAGCCGCCGCTGCGGTCAAACGCCATCAGAAGAAACTGCAACGCGAATCCCGGCGCTTCGAGCGCAGTTTCTAACCGCTATTGAGCAGGGGCCGCTCGAGTCCATGTCCGATCTCCGCGGACGGATTGCAGACGCAACCAAGGATGCGATGAAGGCCCGGGACAAGTCCCGGGTCGCGGTGTTGCGCCTGATCGGATCCGAAATCAAGCGGATCGAAGTTGACGAACGCCGGGAACTTCCCGATGCGGATGTGCTGGCGGTGCTGAATCGGATGCTGAAGCAACGCAACGATTCTGAATCGCAGTTCCGCGCCGCGGGTCGGGTTGATCTTGCGGACCAGGAAGCATTCGAGATCGGGCTCATCCGCGAGTTCATGCCGGAAGCGCTCGGCGAAGCGCAGATCGACACCGCCATTCGCGATGCGATCGCGGCGTCGGGTGCCACGTCGATGCGCGACATGGGCAAAGTGATGAACGCCCTACGCGAGAGTTTGCAGGGTCGCGCCGACATGGCTGTTGTCAGCGCCCGCGTCAAGGCGCTGCTCGCCGCGTCTTAGCCCTTCGGTTCTGCCTACTGATTCGCTGATCTGGGAACGGATCGAACGCGAGAGATACACTGCCGCATGGCCGGCCGGATCCCACAATCCTTCATCAATGATCTGCTGACGCGGATCGACATCGTCGACGTGGTCGACGCCCGCGTACCGCTTCGCAAGACTGGTCGCAACTTCCAGGCACTGTGCCCGTTTCACGACGAGAAGACCGCGTCGTTCAGCGTGAACCCGGAGAAGCAGTTCTATTACTGCTTCGGTTGCGGCGCTACAGGCACGGCGTTGACGTTCCTGATGGAGCACGATCGGCTCGAGTTCGTCGCAGCGGTCGAAGCCCTCGCCTCGATCGCCGGCGTGGAAGTGCCGCGAGAGCACGGCGCCCGTACCGACGACGAATTGCATGGCCGGTTGCTGAAGGCGCTCGAAGAGGCGGACAAGTACTTCCGCAAGATGCTGCGCAGTCACCCGGAAGCGCCGCGGGTAGTCGACTATCTGAAGTCGCGTGGGCTGACGGGCGTAATCGCTCGGGACTTCGGCATCGGCTTCGCGCCACCCGGGTGGGATGGATTGAGAACGGCGCTCGCCGCCTTCGGCGAAGCCGATCTCGTGGCGGCCGGGCTTCTCGTAAAGAACGACCAGGGCCGCACATACGACCGCTTCCGGGATCGCGTGATGTTTCCGATCCGCAATACGCGCGGCCGCGTCATCGGGTTCGGTGGGCGCGTGTTCGGCAACGAACAGCCGAAATACCTGAATTCGCCCGAAACCGAACTGTTCCATAAGGGTAGGGAACTCTACGGTTTGTACGAAGCGCGGCTGGCGCTGCGGCGAATCGAGCGCTTGCTCGTGGTCGAGGGTTACATGGACGTGGTCGCGCTTGCGCAAGCGGGAATTCCCAATGCCGTGGCGACCCTTGGCACTGCCAGCGGAGTGGCGCACTTCGAAAAACTGTTCCGCGCCGCCCCCGAGGTGGTCTGCTGTTTCGATGGCGACAGGGCCGGACGTGAAGCCGCGTGGAAGGCGTTGAAGGTGGCGCTGCCTACCCTCACGGCAGGACATCAACTGTCGTTCATGTTTCTGCCGGAGGGTGAAGACCCTGACTCGCTGGTGAGAAAGGAGGGAAAAGCACGTTTCCTCGAACGGATGCGCGGCGCGATCAGTGCGTCGGAGTATCTGTTCCAGGGGCTCGAGCGAGGTCTGGATCTGAACACAATCGACGGGCAGGCGCGGCTGGCGGATCTGGCATTGCCGTATATTCGAGACATTCCAGATGGTGTTTTAAGGGAGCTGACTCTTGAACGCCTCGCGACGGTGACGAAGACATCCCCCGAAGCGTTGAACCGAGGCGCGAAGATGGTGCGCATCTCGCCTGTACGACCACAGCCTTCGGGTGGCAGGGGCGTGTCGCGCCTGGGTCAACGACTGCTTGCGATGCTGCTGAAACATCCCGAGTTTCTGTCCGATCTAGATGACCACCGCCGCGCCCGCCTCATAGGTATAGAAGACCCCTTGCTGGGCGGAGTGGTGCGATACCTGGCCGAGCAACCCGATGCCGATCTCGCGTCGCTGCTCGGGTATTGGGCTGGGCAGGAAGGTCACGAGACCCTGGTGGAACTCGCCGACGCACCGTTGGTCTTGAATGACGAAGCGTTGAGGAACGAATTCGACGATGCCGTCACGCAGTGTTTGTCGGCGGTGGAACGGGCGAATCGCCGGGCGTTCCTCGACGTGTTGAAGGACGAAGGTTCGGCCGAGGCGCTGGCCCAGTACTGGCGGCTGAAGCAGAAGGCCGACTGAGCCTTGTCTCGTGCCTTTTCAGATGAAGCGAGGAGCTTGTTTCCGGCTAGTTGCACCCCATCAATGCGGATATACTGCCCCGTTTTTTCGCGGGGGCGCATTCGCGCAACCGTTCAATAGCAGAGGTCTCATGAGCACTGATACCACTCAGCAGCAGTCCCGTTTGAAAGAGCTGATTGCCAAGGGTAAGGAGCAAGGATTCCTGACCTACGCGGAGGTGAATGACCACCTCCCCGACGACATCTCCGACCCGGATCAGATCGAAGACATCATCGGCATGATCAACGATATGGGGATCACCGTATACGAGGTGGCTCCAGACGCAGACGATCTGCTGACAGGTGGCGAAAGCACCGCTGATGAACTCGCGGCCGAGGAAGCCGCGGCTGCGTTGGCTGCCGTCGAAACCGAAGCGGGTCGCACCACCGATCCCGTGCGCATGTACATGCGCGAAATGGGTACCGTCGAACTGCTGACGCGTGAAGGCGAAATCGCAATCGCGAAGCGCATCGAAGAAGGTATCCGCGACGTTCTCACCGCGCTTTCCTACTACCCTGGTCCGGTCGACTACATCCTCGAAACGTACGCCGATGTCACGAAGGAAGCGCGCCTGTACGACCTCCTGGTCGGATACCTCGATCCCACTGACGAGGTTCCAGAGGCGGCGCAGGTAGACTTGACGATGCAAGCAGTCGAG
>CAZLDA010000112.1:0-6685 GCA_964557875.1 uncultured Pseudomonadales bacterium
CCGCCACCAGTTCGTCTTCGGTGCGCGCGGCGCTGACGACGCAACGAACGCCACCTTTCTCGAACACCGAGCGCGCGAACGGACAGAGATTCAGACCGATCACCGCGCGTTCGATCCAGCGCCGCGTTTCGGCAACAACCCGCGCCTCCTCATCCGCCGTCATGCTCACCTGCCAACCCCGTTCAGTTGCGGAGATTACGCCGCGGTACACGCGGCATCGACAGGTGTATCGCGTCTGCAAGTTCAGTACAGTCGGCTCTCCCACTGCCAGAGGTCCCCATGCGCCGAACAGATTGCCGGAAAGCGCTCACGCTCTTCGCTGCGGCGATTTCCGTGGCGCTGCTGGCGCCGGCAGTTGCGAGCGATGCGCCCACACCGGGCCAGATCGCGCGCAAGCAGATCGACGCCGTTGCAGCCCGCGACTGGGCAACCCTGCGCAGCCTCTATGCAACCGACATCCGCTACGTAGATCCGAACGGCGAATCGCGCGGCGTAGACGCCGCCATCAACGCACTCGAACGCACGCTGAAACCGTTCGGCGAAGTGAAAGTGGTGGTCTCGAAAGTCTACGAAGGAAAAGACTTCGCCGTAGCCGAATGGTCCACCACCGCAATCAACTCCGCCGAAATCACCCTCGCCGACGGCAGCCAAACCGGCCCCACCGGCAACGAAGTGAAACTCGACATCGTGACGATCTACGACGTCAAAGACGGAAAGATCTCCTCGGAACGCAACTACTACGACGCACTGAACCTCTACGGCTCCCTAGGCCTGCTCGGCGACTGAACGCGTGCACCGCGCTCCGCACCAACGCGCAAAGCGCGTTGGTGCAAAACCCTGATCCCAAGCGTTGCACCGTGGCGCGAACCCAGGCGGGCGTCGGGGCATGTCGGTGAGGACCATGAGCGGCCAACGATGGCCGCGATTGAGCGCACAGGGACGTCTCGAGCGTGTCCGAACCGGCATGCCCCGAGGTCCGCCGCGAATACATGCTCAACCGTTGAAACGCGTTTCACCTTCCCCTAGTGTCGACCCCTCAACGCGGGGGACGAGAATATGCAATTCAAAGAGCTGAGTTACGAGATGGACGGCGCGGTGGGCGTCATCACGCTGCGCCGGCCGGAAGCGATGAACTCGCTGACATACACCTTATATATGGAGCTGGAGGACGCGGTGCGGTCGTCCAGTGCAGCGGCGCTGATCATCACCGGTGAGGGGCGCGCGTTCTGCGCGGGCGACGACGTCAAACAGATTCTCGGCGGAACCGCGGGACCGCCGGCCGAAGCGATCGAGCGTGGCAAGAAAACCGGCGGGCTTACGCCGGCCGCTGACGCGCTCTTGCACACCGACATTCCGGTGATTGCCGCGATCAACGGGCCGGCCGTCGGCTGGGGGATGGAACTGGCGCTGATGGCGGACATTCGCGTCGCGTCGGAACGCGCAAAATTCGCCGAACTGTTCGTGGTGCGCGGACTGTGTTGCGACGCGGCCGGTTTAGGTCGTTTAGCACAGATCGTCGGACGCGAATGGGCGGCGGAGCTGTTGTTCACCGGCGAAGTGATCGACGCCGAGAAGGCGAAGGAGATTCGCCTGGTGTCGCGCGTCGTGCCGCACGAGCAGTTGTTACCGACGGCAATGGAGATCGCGCAGAAGATCGCTGCGAATCCGCCGCTTGCCGTGAAAGCGTTGAAGGCCGGGCTGCGGCGCACGCTCGATCCCGACTGGCGCGACACCGGTGCCTGGGCTATTGCGCGCATCTCCGAACTGCGCAAAACGGAAGACTCCAAAGAGAGCGTTCGTTCGTTCCTGGAGAAGCGTCAGCCGAAGTTCGTCGGACGCTGAAGACGCACCTCGTGACACTCGTTGGGAAGTATTGAATGACCTGGTTGCAGCCGGTTACGCTGAAAAGCGCGCGCGCCACGCTGGCGCCGCTCGACCGCAGCCACCACGACGATCTGAGCGAAGCGGTTGCCGACGGCGAGTTGTGGAAGTTGTGGTACACGTTCGTTCCGCAACCCAGCGCGATGGCCGCCGAAATCGACCGTCGGCTGAAGCTGCAAAGCGAGGGCTCGATGCTGCCCTTCTCGGTGATCGACAACGCGTCCGGCAAAGCCGTGGGCATGACGACCTTCATGAATGTCGATGCGCAGAACAAACGCGTCGAGATCGGCTCGACCTGGTACCGCAGGAGCGTGCAGCGCAGCGACGTGAACACGCAGTGCAAGTTGCTGCTGCTCGGCCACGCATTCGAAACGCTGGAGTGCATCGCCGTCGAGTTCCGCACGCACTTCTTCAATCATCAGAGCCGGCGCGCCATCGAACGGCTCGGCGCAAAGCTGGACGGCGTCCTGCGCAGCCACCAGCGCGCATCGAACGGCACGCTTCGCGATACGTGCGTGTACAGCATCGTTGCCGCGGAATGGCCCACCGTTAAGTCGCACCTGACGTTTCAGCTGAGCCGCCCGCGCGATCACTGACTCTTCGGGATCATTGAGCGAGAATCGCCTCGACATCGTCCAGCAACTGCGGCTGTGATACCCACTCGCCGGGTCGGCCGGTGAAAGGTTCGGCTACCAGGAACGGCTGGCGCAAATACGCGAGCAATCGGTGCGTTCGCGCGATCTCGGGATCGGATGCGCTTCCGTCCGTGCCGAACCGCGCAAATTCTGGATCCACCGCCACGTAGCGCTGCAGCAGCGCGCGAGCGCGTGTCGCAATCGCCGCATGTCTTGCGCCGGATTTGCCGGATGTTACAAGGTCCGACATCGAATCTGACGGATCGATCGAGGGGAACAACATCTTCTTCGCCCTGCGGCGATCGAGCACGATCTGCGCCCTGTACGGCGCAGAGAGTTCCGTCCACACGGCTTCGCGTCGCTCGGGGAATGGTGTAACGACCACGGTCGTGATCGCGCCGGAGCCATGCCTAGCCGACAGTCGCACCAGGCTCGCGTCGACGTCGCTCTCGAATCCCGGCTCGCACAACAATACGACCAGCACGTTGCAGCCCTGGTCGCGCAACGCTTCGGCACGATCGATCCCTGCCGCGAATGCGTCGCGCCGGCGCTGCGGGCTCGAATCGAAATCGACGAGACAACGCTCTACGCGCGCGCCGAGACCCAACTCCGCCATTTCGGCTTCCCAATCACGCAAATCGAAGGGTCGTTGCGTGAAGCCGGTCCACATCGCTCGTCCGTCGTCGCGCGCGATCATCCTCTTGCACAATTCTCCCAACAACACCGCCATGCCGACGCCGGCCATGAAAGGCACCCGCACCAACCCGCCGCGCGTGATCGGCGCAAACAGATCGAGCGCCTTGATGCCGGTGCACCACATCTCACCGGGGGAAACGTCGGTGCGCGGTGTCGACGAGGGAGCAGTCGTCACGGCACGCGACTCGATCAGCGAAACGAGCGCCGCGTGGCCGTTGGCGCTCGCCCATTCGGCAGGCGTGCGTCCACGCAGATCGACCGCATCGGTGCGTGCGCCGTGTGCCAGCAATTCGATCGCAATGTCGCAGTGGCCGCGCATTGCGGCGACGTGCAACGGCGTATTGCCCGACGCGGCCACGATGTTCGGGTTTGCGCCGCGGCGCAGCAGTTCGCGCAGGTGTTCGACGCGATCGAGCAGCGCCGCCGCCCACACCGGCGATTCCGCCGTAGCGCAGCCGCAGATCCCGTCGACATCGGCGCCGGCATCGAGCAGCAGCGTCTGCATCGCGATGTCGTTGCGTTCGATCGTCGTGAGTAACGCGGTGGCGCGCGACGCGAACGGCAACACGCCCTCATACACGAGGCTGGGCTCCCATTGTTGTTGCGCGTGTGCCAATTCCGGCGTGCGCGCCAACATTTCCCGGACACGGCTTCTGTCGCCCGCGCGCAGCGCGATGAAGAACGTCACCTCGTCGGCGAATACGCCGGTGCGCGACGGTCGCAGTGTGTCGATGGTCTTTTGCATGAGCCGGTCTCCTTCTTCACGCAGCCGCGCTCGCGCGCGGCGCAGTCGTTTCTTCACGGTCGAGAGCGGAAGGTCCAGAAAGTCTGCGAGCGCGGGTCCCGAGACCCCCGCGAAGTAGTGCAGCGCGACGACCAGACGCTCTTTCGCGGGCAGACCTTCGACGGCAAGCCGCAACCACTCGGCGCGTTCAGCCGCGGCGATTTCGGAATCGGGATCCGCAGCGGTGGCCAGCACGTGATGCGCGACTTCGAGCGGCGCGAGCACCGCACGCGGCCGACGCGTCACACGGTCGCAGTGTTTGACGACGAGCGTGCGCAGCCACGCCGGAAACGTTACCGGTTCCCGCAACTCCGGCAGGTGAAGATGTGCGTCGAGGAATGCCTCTTGTGTTGCGTCGCGCGCGAGTTCGATCTCGCCCAGCCAGCCGAAAGCGGTGCCCACCGCGAGGTCCTGGAACGCAACGACGAGTTCGGCGAACGCAGCCAAATCACCGCGTTGAGCGCGTTCGACAACCGCAATGTACGCCCGGTCGGCCACGGCAATCCGATCGCTTACTGTGTTGCGAATAAGACCCCATCCGGGCCGGGCCGGATACCGGCATCAGGCAAAGAATCAGCGGATGCGGCCCCGGATGGGCCCCCGAATGGGTTCCCGAATGGGTTCCCGAATGGGACCGAACGAGATCAGGCCGAGCAGCCAGCACCTGACGTGCCGACGAAGCGTGGGATTGTTGCGTAGCCTCGCGATCGTTTGACGCCAACCCGCCGAGTCTTCGCGAACGAACTCACGCTCGGGGCTGGGCGCGGGTTCGTTGCGCAATTCGCGTGTGGAGTGGCGTCGTTCCATGAAGCATTGATAGCGCGCGAGCGAAAATGTCCCCAATCGGCCGCTGCCGACATTCGTGTAAGCAAAACGACCTCGAGGATGTAGGCATAAACCCCAACCGCCTCACGATTGCTTTGGCTACTGCGCCGCTGCATGGTGCCTCCACTCGTTCATCACATCCGTCCATCGCAGAAGGCAAAACGCATGTCCAATCCCAGACTCGAAGGTCGCGTGGCAATCATCACCGGCGGCGCCAGCGGCCTTGGTCGCGCCACGGCGCGACGTTTCGCAGAAGAAGGCGCCGACCTCGTGCTCGCGGATCTGAACCCGGATCGCGGCGCCGAAGCGAAACGCGAGATCGAAGCGAGCTTCAACCGACGCGCGGTATTCGTCACCGCGGATGTCGGTCGCGAGGAAGACATCGATGCACTCGTGCGACGCGCCGTCGACGAATTCGGCCGCATCGACTGCGTGCTGGCGGCGGCCGGCGTCTCGAACGCGCACTACGTCAGCGGCGAAGTGCGCGCGCGCACCGAAGATCGAACCGCGAATCACCTGATCAACAAACCGCTCGCCGATTGGGAGCGCGTGCTGAAGATCAACCTGACCGGCGTGATGCTCACCGACCGCGCAGTCGCGCGGCACATGATCGAAGCCGGCATCAAGGGCAGCATCATCAACATTGCCTCGGTCGCGGCGCGGGTGCCGTTGCCCGGCGGCGCCGACTACAACGTGTCGAAAGCGGGCGTCGAGATGCTGACGAAGGTGCTCGCCATGGAACTGGTGGGCCATGGCATCCGCGTCAACGCGATCGGCCCCGGCTTCATCGAAACGCCGATGACGCAAGGCATGCGCGACGATCCCGAAGGACGTCAGATGATGATGGCGATGACGCCGATGGGGCGCCTGGGCAAACCCCTGGAGATCGCAAACACCGCGGTGTTCCTCGCCAGCGACGAGTCGTCGTACTTCACGGGACAGACGCTGTTCCCGAGCGGCGGAATGATGGTCTGACGGCCGCTCGGCCGAAAAAGAAGCCTGCCGTCAGCCCTGCACCACGCGCGTGATCTGCGTGGGCGTCGGCGGCGGCCACCCGGCTTCCTTTGCTGTGCGAACGATCGCTTCGTTAGTGTCGAAGTACACCTGCCAATAGTTGGCGGTGTGCGTGTAGGGACGCACCGCGATCACCGGTCCGTTCAGATTCATGTCGAGCAGCTTCACGTCTGGCGCCGGATCTGTGCTGACGTTCGGGATCTTGGCAACCGCAGCCCTGAGCAGCTCGATTGCCTCCAACGGATCGACACTGCCGGCAAGTTGGGCGGTGCGGTCGACGCGGCGCACCGGCAACGTCGAGAAGTTCTGGATCGTGTCGCCGAAGATCTTGCCGTTCCCGACCGTCGTCATCACGTTGTCAGGCGTGATGATCGTGGTGCCGAAAAGACCGAGTTCGTGCACCGTGCCGGTTACGCCGCCGATGCTGACGAAGTCGCCGACCTTGATCGGCCGCAACACGAGCATGAACGCGCCCGCTGCGAAATTGCCCAGGAGCCCGCTCCAAGCCGCACCGATGGCCAGACCTGCGCCGGCGAGCAGCGCGGCGAACGACGTAGTCTCGATACCGAAATAACCGAGAATGCCGAGCACCAGCACCACATTCAGCGTCACAGCAACGATCGAGCCGAGGTATTTCGTCAGCGTCGGGTCGATGTGACTGCGATTCATGCCGCGTTGAATCAGCGAGATCACGCGTCCGATCAACCACCGTCCGATGATCCAGAACGCGATCGCCGCAGCGATCTTGATTCCCACGTCGACGACCGTGGTGCTGAGGAACGTCTCAATCTCCTCGATGTTCATCTGTGCCTCCTGGGCAATTGTTGTTGTTTCGCGCGCGCGATCGTAC
>CAZLDA010000112.1:6785-9075 GCA_964557875.1 uncultured Pseudomonadales bacterium
CCCACCACTAAGAAATCCGTCGTTGCAAACCGCGAGCTCGATCCCGCTCACCGTATTCGAAGAGGCCGACGCAGCGGGCAGGTTCGCTGCCGCCGAAACAATCGTGCGACTGGAACGCGCGCGCGATGCGCGAGGGATCATGACGCTGGGTTGTCCCGGGGGACGTTCGCTGCGCACGACATATCGAGCGATCGCGCACGCCGCGGCGGAACGCCGCATCGATTTCAGCGCGCTGCACATCGTGATGATGGACGAGTACGTCGAGGCGCGCGGCGAGCGCTGGGCGTTGTGTTCACCCGATGCTCACTACAGCTGCTATCGCTTCGGCGACGTCGAGATACGCCAGCTGATCAACGCCGGATTGCCCGACGCGTTGCGCATTCCACCAGCCAATGTGCACGTCCCCGATCCGAACGCACCGCTCGACTACGAGGCACTGATCGCTCGACTTGGCGGCATCGACGTGTTCCTGCTCGCATCGGGGGCCAGCGACGGACACGTTGCATTCAACCCGCAAGGTTGCGCGTTACACGAACGCACGCGCATCGTCGAACTCACAGACGCTACCCGAACCGACAACCTCGGCACGTTCCCGCAGTTTCGCTCCCTTTCGGAAGTCCCACGCTTCGGTGTCAGCGTCGGGCCGGCAACGATCGCATCGCACTCGGCCGCGGCGATTCTGATGTTGCTCGGGCGCGGTAAGGTGACAGCGATGCGGCGCATCGCGGCGGCCGCGCACTACGATGCGGATTGGCCAGCAAGTGTTGTGCTCGAGTGCACCGATGCACAGATCGTCGCCGACGCGGCGGCGACGGGCACACAGCCAGAAGACCTCGCAGCAGAAGTGTGGCGAAACGAAACACTGGCGAAGGAAACCCCAACAAGGGAAACGCGCGACTGAACGGGGTTGTGGGGGCAGGCCTTACGATCTGGTTGCGATCTTCTGGCGATCTACAGGTGAGTCAAGCCCGGCGACTCTGTTAGTCTCTGCTGCATTCTGCAATTCCAGAACGCATAGACGCGCCCGCAGCGCGCAAAACCGGAGGACGTTCAAATCATGGTTCGAGTATCCGTGTCCCTGATTGTCGCATTGGGGGGCGCAGCCGCCGCGTGTGCGCTGGCAACCACCGCGACGGCATCAACGACGGTGGACCCTGCGAGCGAGGCGAACTGGAGTTCGCTGACGGTGCTGGTGCTGGCGACGTTTGTGGGGCTCGGTGTCATCGGTCGCGTGTCGCGGCTGCTGCACACACCGCTGATGTCGCTCACCAACGCGATTTCGGCGATCTCGGTGGTCGGTTCGATTCTGATCACCGGCTCCGACTTTCCGCAGGAGATCCGCATCCTCGGTGCCATCGCGCTGTTTGCGTCGATGACCAACATCGTCAGCGGTTTTCTGATCACCGAGCGAATGATCCGCATGTTCAAGGAACGCGGTGAGTCGGCGAAAGGGGAGCCGAAGCGATGATCCACACCCTCGTCGAACTCGCCTATCTCGGGGCGACGGTCCTGTTCATCCTGGCGCTGTACTGGATGAACGATCCGAAGTCGGCGCGCCGCAGCGTGTCGGCGGGTGTCGCCGCCATGGCGCTCGCCATTGCTGCGACCTGGAGCCGACCCGATGTCGTGCATCACGCGTGGATCATCATCGCGCTGCTGGGCGGTGTGGTGGTCGGTATACCGCTGTCGCGCGTCGCGTTGACGGCGGTGCCGCAACGAACCGCGTTGTCGCACGCGTTCGGTGGACTCGCGGCCGGTCTGGTCGGCACCGCGAAGTACTACCTGTGGCTCGGCGACGATCCGAGCCAGCTCACCGGTTTCAGAATGACCGCGATCGTGGTCGAGACGCTGCTCGGGTTCCTGACGCTCACCGGCAGTCTCATGGCGGCCGGCAAACTGCACGGGGTGTCGTGGATTCCGCAACGTCCGGTCATCTACCCGATGCAGAACCTAAGCAACCTCGGGCTGTTGCTCACGGCGCTTGCGATCGGGATCTTCCTGATCGTCAACCCGACCGGCTCGATGCTGGCGTTCCCGATGCTGATCGTGCTGTCGCTCGCGTTCGGCGTACTGCTCATTATTCCGATCGGCGGTGCCGACATGCCGACGGTGATCTCGATCCTGAACGCATATGCCGGCTTGTCGGCGGTGGCGATGGGCTTCGTGCTCGACAGCCGTCTGCTGGTGGTGGCGGGTGCGCTCGATGGTGCCAGTGGTCTGATTCTGTCGATCATCATGTGCCGCGCCATGAACCGTTCGTTCACGAACGTGCTGTTCGGCGCGTTCGGCC
>CAZLDA010000113.1:0-5363 GCA_964557875.1 uncultured Pseudomonadales bacterium
TAGTACGACGGCCCGCGAATGACGGCGATCAGCAGCGCGATCTCGGCGGGATCGAGTTCGGAAAGCGGTTTGTTGAAGTAGAACTGGCTGCCGAGACCGAACCCGTGCACCGCGCGCTCGCCGTCCTGCCCGAGATAAATCTCGTTGATGTAGGCGTTCAGCAGATCGGCCTTCTGATAACGCGCGTCGAGAATCACCGCCATCGCAAGCTCCTTCAGCTTGCGCCACAGCGTGCGGCGGTTGTCGAGGAAATAGCTCTTCACGAGCTGTTGCGTCAGCGTGCTGCCGCCTTGCGACAGATCGCCGGCACGGATATCTGCGATCGCGGCGCGTGCGATGCCCTTCAGGTCGAAACCTGCGTGCGTGTCGAAGTTGCGGTCTTCGACGGCCTTCAAACCTTCGCTCAACAGAACGGGCGTTTCTTCCGGCGTGACGATCAGGCGGTCTTCGCCGTGCGTCGCAAAGAAACTTCCGATCATGGGTGGCTCGAGCCGCACGAGACTCGCGGGCTCACCGTTCTCGTACAACGTGTCGATCGCGTGATCGGCGATGCGCACGCGAATGTCGGTGGGTGCACGCGGACCGTCGCTGAACGTGAAAGCACGCAACGTGGCGCGAACTTCATTGCCCGTGTGCGTGTACGTGCCCGGCGCCTTCGACGGCCCGCGTCGATAGCCGAGCCGCTTCAGCTCCACCTCGATTTCGTCGGCCTCCATCTCGAGCCCGGGATACAACTCGAGCGGTTGTGCGTACACGCGCGCCGGCACCGACCAGCGCCGACCATCGAACGTCGACGTGATCACATGATTGAGATACAGCAGGTAACCCGCGATGAACGCGATGCCGAGACACGCAACGATCAGCAGGTTGCGGATGATCAGACGCTTGCTTCGACTTTGCGCCCGGGGCCTGGATTTCTTACGCGGCATACGCCGTCGGGCTTACACCGGCGACGGATTCTCCGGGCGCCGTCCGAACAGCGCAGCGATTTTGCGGAACACGGTTCTGACACCGCGCCAGACCTTGGGCAGCAGCCACCATAGCGACAGCAGGAAGAGTGCGAGGAGAATGAGAAATATAACGGGATGCGCCAGCGCTGCCCAGAGACCGGCGAACACGGCCAGGTCTTCCGCGATCGACGCGAACCAGTTGCTGAACGGTTCCGGCGACGTGTTGATCAGCATGCGCGAGCCCGCTTTCGTCGCGTGTGTGGCGGCGGTGACGCCACCACCGACCAATCCGGCCGCCACTGCGAGCGCTGGCGTCACATCGCCCACGGCGCCTGCCGCCAGCATCGCGCCGGCTGGAATGCGTATGAACGTGTGCAGCGCATCCCACGTGCTGTCTACGCCGGGAATCTTGTCGGCAAAGAACTCGACGCAGTACATGAAGCACGCCGCGATGATCACTAACGGGTCTTCCACGATCGCGAGCGTGTCGGGCAACTCGACATAACCCGCGTTGCCGGCCAATCCGAGCACCGCCACCGCCGCATAGAGATTGATGCCGCTCGCCCACGCCACACCCATGGTCAGCGCAAGTGTGTGTATCAGGGTCTGATATTCGCCCATCGAGTCGCTCCGCAGCGGTCAGGTGGTGCTCTTGATAGGGCTTTGCGGCTGAACGGAACCTGAACAGGCTCTGATGATCATTACGAGCCGCCGCCGGCTTTCGCGGCGCGCTCGGCGCGGATTTTAGCGACGAGGAAGTCGACCACTTCGAACGCCTTCTTGCGCGGCACCGTGTCCATGTTTATGGCGTAGTGATCCGCTACCGTCAGATACGGCACACCGTTGACGCGCAACGCGCGTTCGCGTTTCCCCGCTTGTGTCGCGAGGTTCGCAACCGTGGGTGAGTTGTACGCCGTTAGAAATGCTTCGCGCGTAACGCCGTGGCCATCCACGAAATCGGCAACCATGTCGACGGTTAGGAATTGTTTCCCGTTGTCGTGAATCGCTTTGAAGATGCGGTCGTGATTGTCGTCGAGCGCATTGACACTCTGCAGCGCGAAGTACGTTTGTGCGAGCAGCGTCCAGTCGGGCGAAAATGAAACAGGGTTGCGATCGAAGGCGGCGTCTTTCGGTGCGTTGCGCAGCCAGTCGTTCACGATCGGGTCGAAGTTGCGGCAATGCACGCAACCGTATGAAAAGAACTCGGTCACTTTGATCGGGCCAACCGAAGAGACCTTCGTGCCGTCGATCACTTTGTAGTGTGTGCCTTCGACGAAGTCGCCGGACACGTCGCTTGCGGTCGAGCGGAACAGTCCATAGCCGACCACCGCAATCACGAGCAACGCGACGAATGCGATCACGCCGTTTCGAATGGTCACCAAACGTTTGTCGGATTTCGATTTCGCCACGCGTGCCTCGTCTGCTTCCTAATCTGGCGCAGCAGTGTACCGTTCAGCGCGGGCTCGGCATAATCACGCCGACATTACGAAGGTGCACGATGAGCGAACGCTACACGCTCTACCACTTCCCGAGTTGCCCCTACTGCGCTCGCGTACGCGACTTCCTCGACGAAGCCGGCATCGACATGGAGATGCGCAACATCCACGCCGATCCGCAGGCGCTGCACGATCTACGTACCGGCGGCGGCAGCACCACCGTCCCGTGTCTGCGTATCCGCCGGGACGGCCAGCCCGACGAGTGGATGTACGAGTCGCTCGACATCATCGAGTACCTGCGCGAAAAGCTCGTCGACGTCTGAATCGCTATTCACGATTGCGGCGGGCACGATAGATCCACGGCGGTTCGAAGGAGCCGGACCAGATCCCGATCCGGTCGCGCTGGGCATCGCGTTCTTCCTGAAGGATGTAGTTCTTGCCGATGCCGACGATCAGTGCGTGACCGTCACGCACCATTCGGCCCGAAAGGCTGTTGCGGCGATCCGCCGCAAGGTACTCCTCTGAATTCTTCGGCGGCACCGCCCCTTCGGGCAACAGGTTGCACGACGCGACGATGCGCGACTTGCTGACGGCAAACAGCGGCAGGCAGACGATCGGACGATCGGCGACGAGTTCTTGGAGGTGACGTGTCGCGGCGCGGCCACAGGGATAGTCGACGCCGGTTTTGTCGAGACAAATCTGATCCGGTTCCATTGCGTTGATTCCGATCAACTGCACTTCGATACCGTTTATGAACAGCGTTTCGCCGTCGATCGCGTTGGCCATCGCGGGTCCGAGCAGGCCATCGGGCTGGTCACTCGGATTGCGGAACTGATCGATGTTGTTGACCGCCGCGACCCCCAGGATCAGCACTATCGCGAGCAGCACCCGTGCCCAGCCGAACTCGAACGTGCTGCCGTGCAGGCGTTCCAGAATGCTGTCTAACGGTCTGTCGATGGCGCGCACGCCGTACGTGATGATTGCGAGCGTCAGCACGCCGAAGGTGATCAGCTCAGGCAGTTCGGAATCCGAAAGCGACGCTCCGCGTTGCACGGCGGACGCGAGCGTAAACGCTATGCTGTTGCCGAAAAACACGGACCAGTTGATCAGCAGGATCGAACTGCCGGTGCCGAGTTTGAACGGCCGATGGTTGTCCGGATGGAAGATGTTCAGCACCGGCGGATTCAGCGTGAAGACTTCCTGCATCGTTTCGAACGGCATCCGGCTGTCGTTCAGCACGTCATCGAGCATCTTCAGATGGTTAGACGTCAGCCAGAAGACGAACGCGGCAAAGCCGAGGCTCGCGATCGGCAGAATCGACTTCGGTATCTGATACTCGCCGATGTAGATCGAATCGCTAGCGACGTTGCCCGGCAATTGGTTCAGGCCCGCGAAGAGCACTGTCAGGATCGTGCCGCCGATGCTCACCCAGAACATCGCCGACAGCCCGTCGATTGCGCGAATCAGCGACGCGGCCTGGATGCTGAGGTGCTGAACCTGGGGGGCGACTTCTCGTCGAGCATCCTGCGGCGGCTGCGTATCGTTCATCGAGAACCGTTCGATAGTTGCGACGACAATCGTGTGCCGACGAACTCGCCGATTCCGTTCAGCGCCCGACGCGCTTCGGGCAGGAAATCCGCAAACATCGGAAACACGTGCGGCATACGGTGCCATTTCTCGAGACGAGCCGAGACGCCGTGTTGTTGCGCGCGCTCGACGAGCCGTTGCGAATCATCCAACAGAATCTCCGTGGTGCCGACGTGCACCGAAAGGGGCGGCAGGCCGGTGAAGTCGCCGAACAGCGGCGACACGTCGGGGTCTTCCAGTGACGCCGTTGGGGCATACATGCGCGCGGCTTCGTCGATCCGTTGGGCGGGTAGCATCGGATCGTGTCGTGCGTTCGTGCGCATCGAAGTACCGCTGCCGGTGAGGTCGGTCCACGGCGAAAGCAACACGGCGCCGGCCGGCAGAGGCAGGCCCAGGCAACGCGCCCGCAGCAGCGTCACCAGCGCGAGATTGCCGCCCGCCGAGTCGCCGGCGATCACCACGGATGATGCGTCGACGCGCGAGATCAGCGCGCGGTACGCGGCGATCGCGTCGTCGGGTGCGGCCGGATAGACGTGTTCAGGGGCCAAACGGTAGTCGATGACTGCGACATCGCAACGCGTCTGCGCCGCGAGCCGTGCGGCCATACCGCGATACGCGCGGGGCGAACCGACGAGATAGCCGCCACCGTGGCAATACAGGATCGAACCGCGCGCGGGCTGATTGCCGCGTGTCCACTCGGTGGGTACACCGCCCAACTCGTCGACGTGGCGCGACAGTGATGGCGCGAGTGCGGCGCGGTCGCCGAGTCGGTCCATGCGCGCGCGAGAGGCTGCTATGGCGGCCGGTGTGAATTCGAGGTCGGCCAAACGCCGCTTGCCGGCGTAGCGGATCGCAGCATTGAGGATGTGGCCGCGGATGCTGGCCATCGGATCTCCGGAGTGTTGCACGGGTGGACGAACAGAGCGGACGAGCGGGGCAATTGTCGCGATGCGACCGCGCCAAGTCCATGGACCGGCCCATCCGATGCGCGGAAGGGCCGATTGCCTTGTTGGTGGTGGCTCGCGTTTGTTAGCCTGCTTTTGTCAGCCACGTTTTGTTAGCCTGCAGCGCTCGCGCCGAATCAAACCCATGGCGCTGCATCAACTGGGGATCCCAAAATGAAACTCGGACTCATCGCCGGCTATTCCGGAAAGAGAATCAGCATTCCGATCGATACGATCAAACACGCCGAAAATCTCGGCTACGACTCGGTGTGGACGTCGGAGGCCTACGGTTCCGATGCCGTAACACCGGCCGTCTGGATGCTCGCGAACACGACGAAGATCAAAGTCGGCACAGCCATCATGCAGATGCCGGGTCGTACGCCCGCACTCGCTGCGATGACCGCGATGACCATTTCGCAACTCTCCAACAACCGCTTCATCGTCGG
>CAZLDA010000113.1:5463-9019 GCA_964557875.1 uncultured Pseudomonadales bacterium
CAGTTCAGCGTGTTCAAGGAGCCGATCGACAAGGGCTTGAAGGCCGCGGGTGGCGGCAAGTCGCTGGCCGACTTCGACGTGGCGCCGTTCGTCACGGTAATCATCGGCGACGATGTGAAGCAGTGTATGCAGATGATCCGCGGCAACATGGCGCTATACATCGGCGGCATGGGCGCGAAGGGCAAGAACTTCTACAACGACTACGCGACGCGGCTCGGTTTTGGTGCGGCGGCCGAGAAGATTCAGGATCTGTTCCTCTCCGGTAAGAAAGACGAAGCAATGGCCGCGGTTCCCGAGGAACTGATCGACGCATGCCATCTGGTCGGCCCGGCCGCGCGCATCAAAGATCGCGCGCAGCGCTGGCAAGCTGCGGCGAAGAAAGGCCACGTCGGCTCAATGCTGATCGGCAGCGGTCAGCCGAAGGCGCTCGAATTGATGGCCGAGATCATGCTCTAGGAAAGTTGCAAGACGGCGGTGGGCATTTGCCCGCCGCCGCTTGGCAGTTCGCTCTTCGATTCAACTCGATCGATTCCTTATATCTTTTGAATGTTCGCTTCCTTCCAGCGGCGCGATCGTGCCGTTGGCAAGGTTGATGAACAGGTGCGGCAATTTGTCGCACCGGATGCATCACGCATTCGTCGACTCTGCGTTCGCAAATTTGCTTTGATCACCCGCTGGTTTCAGTACGCAGGAGAACAAGCGTGGCCACCAACAGACGCAGTGTGATGCAGAGTCTTGGAACACTTGCGCTGCTGGCGCCGTTCGTCACGGTCGACCGCCGCGCGGCCGCAGCGCCGGAACCACCCTCCGCGAACATGGTGAACGACGCCGATCACAAGCAACTGATGGCGGATGTGCTCGGCCTGGGATTGATGGGCAACGAACAGGTGGCGATGCTGCTGTATCCCGGCTTCACCGCGCTCGATCTCGTCGGTCCGCATTTCTTCTTCGCGGGAATGATGGGCGCGACCGTGCATCTCGTAACGACGCAGCCCGACCTCGCGCCGGTGCAGTCCGATCTCGGCCTCGCCATCGCGCCCACTGTGACGATGGCGAATGTGCCGCGCGACGTCGACGTGCTGTTCGTGCCCGGCGGTACCGAAGGCACCATGAATGCGATGCAACGAAACGACGTGATCGCGTTCGTTGCCGATCGCGGCTCGCGCGCAAAACACATCACCAGCGTTTGCACCGGTTCGATGATTCTCGGCCAGGCGGGGTTGCTGAAGGGCAAACGCGCGACATCGCATTGGCTGGCACGACCGGTGCTCGCGGAATTCGGAGCGATTCCGGTGGACGCGCGTTTCGTCACGGATGGCAACGTGACGACAGGGGCGGGTGTGTCCGCGGGCCTGGACTTCGGCATTGCGGTGGTCGAGAAGTTGCGCGGCAAACCGTATGCGGCGGCTCTGATGCTGCAGGCTGAATATCATCCGGAACCACCGTTCGCCGGCGGCACGCTTGCAACCACCGATCCCGCGGTTGCAGCGATGATGATGCAGATGAACGCGTCGGCGGCCGACAAGTTCAGGGCGATCGCGCGCGAGCGCGCACCTCAATGACTTCGGCAGCGCGCGTGTCCGGTGGCGACATTGCACACGTCGCCAACGGACGCCTCTATCGGCTGTTCTGGCGTTGGCACTTTCTGGCCGCCTTGCTCGTCGTGCCGTTCGTGTTGTGGCAGAGCGTCACCGGATCGCTGTACCTGTGGTCGTATGTCTGGATGGATGGCCTGCATCCCGAACTGCGCTTCGTGGTACCTGACGGCCCGGCTACGCCGCTGAGCGGACAGCTTGCGGCGGCTTATGCCGTGGATCCCACGGTGTCGATCGATGAGGTTCGTGTTCCCGATTCGGCAGACAGGTCGACGACGCTGCTCGTGCGGCGCGGCAATGGTCTCGTTGAACCGATGTTCCTCGATGCTTACGGCGCTCATGTTCTGGGGAGCCTCTCGGCGTGGTCGTGGCTGCCCGGCGTCACGCGCAATCTGCATGGCGGCTGGCCGTTGGGGAAAGCGGGAAGCTGGTTGCTGGAGCTCGGCGCCTGCTGGGCGATGGTGATGATCGTAAGCGGGCTCTACTTGTGGTGGCCGAGAGGCACCACCTGGTTGCGCGCACTTTGGCCGCGCACGACCAAAGGCGCGCGCATCTTCTGGCGCGACCTGCATGCCTGTATTGCCGCGTGGTTCTCTCTGTTGATTCTCTGCTTTCGGTTCACGGCAATGCCGTGGACCGAGTTCTGGGGCGGTCAGATTCTCAGACCGGTGCAGCAGCAATTGGGCCAGCAGAACCCGGCCGGATTCAGTCCGGCGGTGCATCGCTCGGCTCAATGGTTCTTGCGGGAAGTGCGCTCGACCGCATCGTGGCCGAGGCGCGGCAAGACGGCGTCGTTGGGACGTTGCAGATTCGGCTTGACGCACAACCGAACAGCGATTGGTGGGTTCACAATGCCGATTCGCCGCCCGGGCTCGATCGGTACATCATTGCTGACCGCTACACCGGCGAAACCAAGTCGTTCATCCGCGGTTCGGAGAACCCAGTGATGGCGCGGCTCATCGACGCCGGCGTGCATCTGCATCAGGGCGACTACGGAGCCTTGAATCGTTGGGGCAATACTGCGGTTGCGGCTGCGCTGATCTGGATGACTGTTACCGGCCTGATGTCGTGGTGGACGCGGCGGCCGCGGCGAAGCCTGGGCGTACCGCCGAAGTCGAATGTGAAGTGGCCGCGTGGGCTCGTTGCGGCGGCTGTGGTAGCGTGCGCCATCTTGCCGCTGTTGGGTGCATCCGTGGCAACGCTGTGGTTGGTCGACGCGCTGAGAATGCGCGTGTCCACCGGCGGGGTCTAAAGGCGCCAGATCACCGAGCCGCGCAAGGTTCGGGGTTCCATCGGATGGAAGTGCACGTCTTCGACCCCTTCGGGCGGCTCGCCCTGCAGACGCGATGCGTAGTAGTACGAGATGTCCGCGTCCCCCCGAGTCCAGTGCATTGAACAGATCGAGGCGAAACTCGAGCGAACGCAAGGTGTGATTCACGCCGACGTTCACCAGCACGGATCCGTCGGAACGCACTGAATCGTCGTCGATTCAGCGGCGAGCCGCCGAGGTAGCGGATGCGAGTGCTCGTGCTGAAACCGTTGTCCCAGATGGTCGTCGCGACGAACGTGGCCGTTGATTCGGCTGCGCCTGGAATGTGGCGGCCGCCGCTCTCGTTCGATTTGAATTTCGCGTCGGTGTACGCATACACCGCGTTCAGCGCGAGCCAGTGCGTCGGCTGCCAGAACACCGTCTTCTCCACGCCTGTGCGTTTCGTTGCGTTCAGCGGTTCTGTGTTGCCGGCGTCGCCGATGTAGACGAGTTCCGAATCGAGATCGAGTTGGAACACCGCGATGGTTGCGTTGAACCGGTTGCCGAACTCGGTGCGCAGGCCGAGTTCATACCCCTCCGACGGCACCAGCGCGTTCACCTTCTGCGCCGAGTCGCCGCTGACGGGGTCGACGATGATCGTTGCGCCGCGCACGTCGTTCGAATGAAAACCCTGGCCCCAGTTCGCATAACC
>CAZLDA010000114.1:0-8971 GCA_964557875.1 uncultured Pseudomonadales bacterium
CGTCTTTCTCGCGCTCGGAGAATCCGGCGACGATCTTCTTCAGGCCGTTCCACAACACGGGATACGAGATCGACCACTTGTCGACCGGGAAGTTGCTTTCGAACATGCAGCGATTCGGGCCGAAGCATTCGATGGCGTGCAGGTAATAACGTTTCTGCGCCTGTGCGAACTCGTCGGAGGTAGGTGGCGTAGCGCGTTCGTTCCAGCCGAAACCATTGTCGGGCATCGCGAGCCCGCCCAGCTTCGCAACCACGTTCGGACATTTGGCGATTTCTGCGATGTCCTTCTTCCACGCTGCGAAGATAGCCTCGCGCTGATCGCGATAGCGCCCTACACCCAACGGCGTGCCGAAATGGTCGAGCACCATGGTGGTCTCGGGCACGGCGCGCGCCAGTTCTGCGAACGCCGCGTTCTGGTGATGGTAGTGCCAGGTGTCGTACGTATAGTCGAGCCGCCCCAACACTTTCATACCGTCGCGGAAGTCCTTGCGTGAATAAAGGCCTGGGAGCGCACTGCCGGCAATCATCAGGTCTTCGGGATGCGGGTCGAGCGCGCCGGCGTGGCGGATGCCGCGAAACAGTCCGCGCCCGGCGTCCTGATGTGCAGCGAGCACTTCTTCGAGTACGGCGCCTTGCGTCAGATCCGCGTGCGCGACGATCGCGGAGATCACCGCCTTGCCGCGGCCGCCCTTCGCGCTGGCCGCGGCGATGTCGGCCACGAACTCGGTTTCGCCGACGCAGCGCAGATGTTCGGGACCACTCGTGCGATAGCTGGCGCCGCATTCCACGAACACGGTCTTCTCGACGTTGTGCCCCGACCCGGTGTCGGCCCACAGTTCGTCGAGCGCGTAGTTGCCGATGTCGTCGCGGCGCCACAGGTGGTGATGCGGATCGACGATGCGCCG
The DNA here is from genome assembly GCA_964557875.1 of uncultured Pseudomonadales bacterium. GTDB lineage: Bacteria > Pseudomonadota > Gammaproteobacteria > Pseudomonadales > Azotimanducaceae > DATJGR01. The sequence continues at coordinate 905 of CAZLDA010000114.1, forward strand.
CGCCGGATCGATCGCCGGCTCGCGCACCTGGTCTAGCCACTTCGCATCGATCGGTTTGACGGTGGGCATCGCGTTTTCTCTCCCCTTGGAGGTCAACCCTAGCGCGCGGGCCCGCAATGCGGAAGCGTCGCGCGACGGTGCTACCATCGCCAACCCACATGAAGGGCACACAAGGAGCGATGCGATGACCAAGTTTCATGATCTGACGATGAAGTCGATCACCGGTGAGCCTGTCAAACTGTCCAGCTTCAAGGGCAAGACCTGTCTGGTCGTCAACGTGGCGAGCCGCTGCGGACTGACGCCGCAATACGCCGGACTGCGCGACCTGCAGGAGGCGAACGAAGACAAAGGCTTCACCGTGCTCGGTTTTCCATGCAATCAGTTCGGTGCGCAGGAACCCGGCACCAGCGAGCAGATCCTCGAGTTCTGCGAATCGAAATACGACGTCAACTTTCCGTTGTTCGAAAAGATCGAGGTCAACGGCAACGGCACGTGTGACCTGTACAAGCTGCTGAAGTCGCAGAAGTCGAACGACGACGGCACCAACGACATTCAATGGAACTTCACGAAGTTCCTGGTCGACGGTTCGGGCAACGTCGTAGCGCGCTTTGGACCGAGAACCACGCCGGAAGAGATCGCACAGGAACTGCCGAAGTACCTCTAACGGCGCTTGATCCCGAGTTTCGCGCGGCCGCGTTCGATCGCGAGGTTGGAAAGCTCACGGTTCCCGGTCTGCCACGTCACGTGCAGGCCCATCGCGTGGATTTTCCAACCCGTTGCCGTGCGCGAGAGATCAACGGTGTAGTAGCCGCCGATTGTCCAACGGTTCTCCGCAGGGGCATCTTCCAGGATGAAATGTTCGGCGCGCATGTACATCACGCAATGCGCCGAGTCGCCATTCAGGTCGATCGCATGGTTCGTCAGCGTGTGTTGCGTCGGACCGAATCCGGCAAACAGCACTTCGGAACTGCGCACCCAGCGATCGGCTGTATAGCGGCCGGCTTTCAGGCCGACCGATGTGTACTCCATGTCGATCTCGTCCGCGAAGATGGAGCGCAACAGCGGCCAATTGCGTCGGTCCAGCCCGGTCGCGTAGCAGTTGACGAGGTCGGTGATCGCGGCGCGATCGAGCAGTTGTTCGAGAGTCGACACGTCATTCTCCCCGTATGTCTAAAGCGTGGCGTTGGAGCCATTGTATCGGTCCACATCGCGGCGTTACCGTTCCGCTCCCTCCTTTCGAAACCACCGGATCAGCCAACACCATGAAAGCGGTCTACTGCGAAAAACTCGGCAGCCCTGACTACCTCGTCGTTCGCGACATTCCCGAACCGCCGGCGCCCGGCGAAGGTCAGGTAAAGGTGGCCATCGAGGCACGCGGTGTCGCGTTCACCGACGTGTTGATGGTGGCGGGCGAGTATCAGGTGAAACCCGAACTGCCGTTCATCGTCGGCGGCGAAGGCGCCGGGCGCATCACGGCAGTGGGTGCGGGCGTGACCGGTCTTCGCGTGGGCGACGCCGTGCTCACGCCGGGCGGATGTGTCGAACAGGTGGTGGTGGGTGCGTCGCGCGTAACGCGGTTGCCCGAGCACGTGAACCTCGAAGCGGCGGCGTCGTTCCGCGCGAACTACGCAACGGCGTACTACGCGATGCAGCGGGCCAACCTGCAGGCGGGCGAGACGCTTCTGGTGCACGGCGCAGCCGGAGGCGTGGGACTCGCAGCCGTCGACATCGGCAAGCTTTATGGCGCCACGGTCATCGCCACGGCGGGGTCGGATGCAAAGCTCGAAGTGGTCCGGCAACTCGGCGCCGATCACCTGATCAACTACACCGAGGGCTTTCGCGAGCAGGTGAAAGAACTCACCGGTGGTCGCGGCGCAGACGTCATCTACGATCCTGTCGGCGGCGACGTGTTCGACGAATCGATGCGCTGCATCGCACCGTTCGGTCGCATCCTCATCGTCGGTTTCACCAGCGGCCGGGTTGGCCTCGCGAAGACCAATCACCTGCTCATCAAGGACGCGTCGGTGATCGGTTTCACCGTCGGTGGACTGCAGCGCCACGATCCCGCCTGGGCGAAGCGCAACGGCGACATCCTGATCGGCTGGCTCGCCTCCGGGCGCATCAAACCGTACATCTCGCATCGCGTGCCGCTTGCCCAGACCGCTGACGCGTTGAAGCTCATCATCGACCGGAAAGTGATCGGCAAAGCCATCGTAGTGTGACTTCGGGGTGAGCGCTAACTCTCGATTCAGATCAGAGATTCATTGATGTCGCATCTATTGTCGCTCGCCGCCGGCGTGCTGCCGGAATTTCCACCCGACCGGATCGTGCAGGCGGCCGCCGAGGCCGGCTATCGGGCCACCGGCATCTGGTGCGACACGGAAACCTGGACCGATACGACGACCCGCGAGGTTCACCGACAGCTGCGCAATGGCGCCCTGCAGGCGCTCGACATCGAGGTGATCTGGATTCGTCCGGGGCGGGAAGTAACCGACAGTGCACGGCGGTTGATCGAGATCGGCTGCGAACTGGGTGCGCGGAATGTGCTGATAGTAAGCGCCAACCCCAATCCCGCCGACACGAAGCACCAGTTCGCGATGTTGTGCGAACTTGCGGCGGCCGCGGGTATGCGCGCGGTACTGGAGTTTCTGATGATCGCGGAACTGAAAACGTTGGCGCAGGCGGTCGATGTCGTGACCGATGTAGACCATCCGGCAGGCGGCGTTCTGGTAGACGCGCTGCACCTCGCGCGATGCGGCGCGACCCCAGCGGACGTCGCCTCGATCGACCGCGATCTCTTGCCATACGCACAACTGTGTGACGGTCCGGCCGTGCTGGTCGATCCCGACTTCGACGCGTACTTGAGCGATGCAATCGACGGACGCAGTGCGGCGGGTGAAGGCGAGTTGCGGTTGCGCGATCTACTCGCGGCGCTACCGAACGACCTGCCGCTGAGCCTCGAGGTACGCTCGAAACGTTATCGCGAAACGTATCCCGATCCGGTTGATCGTGCTCGCGCGGTGCTCGCCGCGACGCGCGAATTCCTGGCGTCTGCTTAGCGGTTCGACAGTCGCCAACCGCGGGTTGGCGCACCCGGCTTGCGATGCGGCGCATGGCGTGCGCCCATGGCTAGCGGCCACGGTCAGCCCGCACTGCCGCCGCGCGCGGCTGCCGTGTGCAACGCCATTTACGCCGCAAGCGGCCAGCGACCTCGAACCATGCCGATTTCGGAGGAAGGGTTCTCGATTTAGGTCATCGGGGGGGGGGCCAACGGCTGGACTAAGGCGCGATTCCGAACAAGCCGCGCAGGTGGTCGTTCAGCATTCGGCCCGTCGGGTCGAGTGCTTCGCGCATCTCGAGGAAGTCTTTGAAGTTCGGATAGAGCTTCACGAGTTGGTCGTGCTTCAGCGTGTGGATCTTGCCCCAGTGCGGGCGGCCACCGTATTTCCAGAAGATAGGCTCCACGATGTCGAAATACGGCCGGTAGTCGAACCGCGCGTCACGGTGCACGGAGATCGAAGCGCGTGGTCCGCCGGAGAACATGCTGAGCCACAGGTCGTCGCCGGCGACGTAGCGGTATTCGAGCGGAAACACCACGTCGATCTGCTTCTCGTCGATGGTGCGCAGAATCTCGAGCAGACACGGCGCGCCTGCATCGAGCGGCACCGAGTATTCCATCTCGTTGAAGCGGTAGTTGCGCACATTCGAGAGGATTCGATACGAAACGTCGACCACGGGTTCCGAGGGCGTCGCCGCTGTTACCGCAGCATTGATCATCGCGCCGCGCGCCGCCACCGGCACGTGGACGAGTGCGCGCATCAATTCGTCGTAAGGATCCGGCTGATCGGGCGGCGATTGCGGGTTGTTAATGGGCTCGTCGGTTTCGTCGATGACCACCACGCTCGCGTACTTCGAATGTGTGAGCGGAAACATCTCGAAGTGCGAGTGCGCTCGTGCCTGTGCTTCGAAATCCTGCAGCACCTCCTCGGTTGGTTGAACGCGGGAGGTCCTCTTCAACCGATAAGAAGCACGGTTGCGCATGCGCACCTCGGTGATGAAGCCGAGCGCGCCGAGCGAGACCTGCGCAGCGGCGAACAAGCGCGGCTCTTTCGTTGCGTCGAGCTCCATCACCTTGCCTGACGGCGTGACGAGTCGCAGCCCGCTGACGTATGCAGAGAGCGTGTTCAACGAAAGGCCGGTGCCATGCGTGGCTGTGGAGATTGCGCCCGCGAGCGTCTGTCGATCGATGTCGGGCAGATTGAACATGCCCTGGCCGATTTCTTCGAGCACCGGACCGATTTCTGCCAGGCGAATACCGGCGCCGAGCGTTGCCTCCAGCGTGGTGGGGTCCTGCCCGCGCAAACCGGTCAGCTTGTCGAGCACCACGATCTGGCCGTCAGTAGGCACGAGGCCGGAGAACGAATGTCCTGAACCGACGGGGCGGAGCGGACCCGAATCGCGACCGAGAAACTCGATCAGCTGATCTTCTGTCTCCGGCGCGAATCGACCCGCCGGTTGCGAGCTCTGCCCGCCGGACCAGTTGTGCCACGGCAGGGCGCGGGATGCTTCCGATGCGCTCGCAACGTATGCAGCGCCAGTTGCGAACGATCCGCCAAGTACCCGCGCAGCAAGCGCCCCTGCAAGTAGCCGTCGGCGAGAAAGTCGATTCACGCGCCACCTCCTGTTGCCATGAAGCGTATGTATGCGCGCAAGTCTTCGCGTTCACAGTCCATGCAGTAACCGAGCGGCGGCATGTTGTTGAAGCCGTTAATGGTGTGATCGAGCAGCACCTCCTCGCCTTGCGCGAGCCTCGGTTGCCACGACGCCGCATCGCCTATCTTCGGCGCTCCGCCCTCGCCCCTGACATGGCACATCGCGCAGGTGCGCGCCCAACGTTGTTTGCCGAGATCGGTGATGACCGCATCCTTGAACAATGCAGTGGACGCCGATGTTGTTGGCGGTGGCTCGGCTTTGCTGCAGCCGAACTGCAATGCACAAGCGAGCACGAGAGAGGCGACCAACAGGAGACGCATTCAGTGGCTCCGCAAAGAGGGCGCCAGTCTAGCCGTCGTCAGGGAAGCGGCGCCATCACGGCGCCGTCAAAGCGGTTTGGATTGGCCGGTGTACTGAACGGTGCTGTTGCGAGCAGCGGCGTAAGGCGGAGGCGCTTCGTCGCGAGCGCGCTTCAGTTCGGCAATCTGCTGGTTGCGTTCGTCGATACGTGCCTCGAGACGCGCCATCTGTTCCTGCAGATCTTCGATGCGGCGGGCGCGTTCCGTCAGCGTGGCGTCTTTGCCGCGCAGCAGTCCGTCGAGCGATGCGCAGCGGGTTTCAAGCTCGGCGTGGTAACTGCGCAGCGTCTTGAGTTCGCGCATGGTCGCGTTCAATTCACGCTCGGTGCGATCGGCACTCATCGGCATGGCGGGCTCGTCTGCGTTCGGGGCCGGCGCTTCAGGCGCAGCCATCGCAGGCGCAGGATCGGAGGCGGTCGCCTGCAGAGTGAGCGTTACTGGCGCGGCAGACGCAGCCTCGACAGAGAGCGTCGGTACGCTCGAATCGGCGAGCTTCATACGCAGCTGCGCTGCATCGGCGTTCAGTGTTTCCAGTTCGTCGTCGCGGGCAGCCAGCAATTTCTGTAGCGAAGCAATCAATTCCGCTTGTTCGCGCAAGGTCGCTTCGGTATCGCGCAAACGCGCGTCGCGCTCACCCATGGCGGCGTCGCGCTCCTGCACCTGTGCCTGCGTCGCCTGCGCCACATTGCCGGACTCCGTGAGCGCGTTGCTCAACACGCCGACGCGTTGTTCCCATTTCGCCAGGCTGCGCTGCTGCGCCTGATTCTGTGCGATCTGTTTTGCCAGCTCTTCACGCGCAGCCATCGCCTTCGCATCGGCGGCGGCAACGTCGGCAGTCAACGAATCGATCTTGAAGTCGCGATCCTTCAGCAGCTTCTGCATCGACGCGAGCGTGTTGCCTTGTTCGCGCAACTTCTCGTCGACGGTTTGCATGCGAACGTCTTTCGCTTCGAGCGCCGCGTCGCGCTCGCGCACGAGCGCGTGTGCGGCCTGGAGTGCCTTCGTCGTTTCGGCGACTTCATGCGACAACATGTCGATGCGCTGTTCGAGTTGATGTGCGTGTTGCTTCTGCGTCTGGTGATTCGCAACGTGCTGCGCGATCTGCTCGCGACCAGCTACGAGCTTCGCTTCGAGTTGTATGATCGACGCGTCGCGGTCGGCCTTCTCGCGTCGCACCTGCGCGAGATCGCTGTCGAGCGTTGCAATTGTCGAGTCGCGTTCGGCGATGGTGTCGCCGCGCTGCTTCAGCGTTTCCATCAGCTTCGGTAACTGCGCTTCGAGCTTCGCGTAGTTTTCCTTTAGCGTGCGATTGGCATCGCCGCGCTTCTTCGTGAGCGTTTCGAGCAGTTCGCGTTGTTCGATGTCCTGTTCGAGGCGTGTCTGCAGTTCCGCCACCGTAGCTTCGCGTGCGGCTAGCGTAGCTTTCGCGAGTTCCGCAGCAGCCTGCAGATCTGCGATTTCCTGTTCGAGTATTTCCGTCGAGCGCTTGTTGCCGCCTTGCAGTTGCGCTTCCAGCGCGCTGATGCGGTCTTCACGCTGGATCAGACCTTTCTTCAGCGACTCATAGCGTGCTTCGAGGCGCTTCATCTCGATGGCGACTTTCGGGTCGGTGCCAGGCGCCGGTGTTGCATCGACGTCGGCTCCGTCGATCAGATCGGGATTCTCCAGGCCGATCGTGCCGTCCTTGACGATCTGCAACTCGGAGCGCGCGAGGCGAATTTCGCGGTCGCGTTTGACGATCTCTTGTTCTTTCTGCGCTGCCAGCGATTCGGCTTGCGTCAGGCGATCGCGTATCGACTGAAGTTCACCTTGCAGGGTAGCGATGCGCTGTTCGCGGTTGCGCAGCGTCGACTCGAGTTGGGGAATTGCGCCCTTGGCTTCGTAGACGTTGCGCTTCAGTTCGACGTCGCGCCCGCTGGTCGACACCCGACGCGCGGTCCAGCCAAGGGAAAAGCAGATACCGGCCGTGGTGGCCAGCAGTGCAATGGTCATGAATGAGAGCGTCACGAGAATCAAAATCCTTTTGCGTGTCTCGCGGACTGCAGTACTTGCCGTGCCCGACGACGCGACCCGCACAATATTGAGGTTGGCACGCGCAAAATCAGTTAGATGCGTCGCGGTTCCATGAGATCGGTATGCGACCGGTTGGATCTGTGAAGACGATCACGCCGAAGCGTGGGTTTGGCGGGAAGCCAGGACGCGGCTGGACGGTCGTTGGACGGCTGGTATCATGGCCGTAGCTCAGTTGGATAGAGTGTTGGCCTCCGAAGCCAAAGGTCGCGCGTTCGAATCGCGCCGGGCGCGCCAATAAGTCACTGAATCGATAGATATTCCTTTAAGCTTGAGCTCGGTGGCAGTGCGGTGCCCCAACAATTTCGAACCCATTTGCAACCCCCCGCTTGATGCACGTCGCCGGGTGGCGCGTTCTGTTGCCGCAGGCGTTAGTAGGTCGACGGCCCGCTTAGATGCAGCTCCACTACGCGCGCAGAAGGCTATGCGAGGACCGGGTACCAGTAGCCAGAGCGATAGCAGCGCCTTGCAGCTTCGGATGTAAGGCGCTCACATTGGTTAGCTGCCCCAACTAAATGCTCATTGGCCTTGAGAAGTGCGTTGAAGGCCGTTGAGTCCGCGGGGCCAAACCTTGAAGAAAGTAGGTGGTCCGCGCACACCTGTAAGAAAAGTGAAAACACGTCCATTTGAGCCGTAGGCAGACGCACCTTGTCCAGGATAGGTGCCACGAAATCGCGTACCTCTAGTCTCGTTGCGTGTTGATCGAAGATGAACTGGGAGAAGCCCGCAAAACTCTTCATTTGCGAATGAAAGATGGGATGACCGAGTTCATTCAGAGAGAAATCAAAGTGGGCGCCGAAAACGTGTTCCAGATGACCTGAGGTTTCTCGGAAGTAGGCCGCTTCGGTAGAGAAGCTGTGGGTACGGAGCCCGTCGGCACTAGTTTTAATCAGTGAAACTGAGAGGCGACCACGGATCACAACAA
>CAZLDA010000115.1:0-8934 GCA_964557875.1 uncultured Pseudomonadales bacterium
GCGTTCGTGCGTGACAGCATGATCTCGCGCGCGTACGAGTACTTCGATACTGGACAGATCGAGAAATTCCTCGGTCCTTCCAAAGTGGGTTGAGCGTAGAATTCGGACGGTTGGTGAATACGGCAGGCGGATACCGGAGGCGAAATGGCTACTGAAAAATTCGAATACCTCGGCGTCAATCACGTGGCGCTGGTGTGCAAAGACATGAAAGAGACAGTCGACTTCTACACGAACGTCCTCGAAATGCCGCTCGTGAAGACGATCCAGCTGGGCGATCGCGGGCAGCACTTCTTCTTCGATGCCGGCAACGGCGCGACGATCGCGTTCTTCTGGTTTCCGAATGCGCCCGAAGCAGCGCCGGGCATTGCATCGCAGGATCAGCGGCCCGGTTCGAACTTCACCAGCGCGCACGCGTCGATGAATCATCTGGCCATTTCGATTCCACTCGAGAAGTTCGATGAATACGTGGCGCGCCTCAAGCAGAAAGGGATTCGCGTGCACGTGATCAATCACGCCGACAACCCCGAGGGTTACACGGTCGGCGTCACCGAAAAAACGTGGATTCGTTCGATGTACTTCGCAGACCCGAGCGGCATCGCGATGGAACTGGCCGCTTACACGCGCGCGTTTCGTCCCGACGATGTGACGCACGCGCCCGCGACGTACGCTGATCGCGAACGCTACGCACCGGCCACCAACGGCCACTGAAAGGCGCGGCGATGATCGACAGGTACTTCGTCAATACGCCGAGCGGCCGCGCCCGAACCGGTCGATGCGTACGGGTCAGCCGCTGGTCATACCGAGGGTCGCCATCGCCGCGTCGGCCTTGCCCTTTGCCTGCTGCGCCGCGGCCACGGCATTGCGAACATCACCACTGCTTTGGGCGGTGGTTGCAGCCGTCCACGACGTCTTTGCCTCTGCAACATCCGACTGCGCGGACGTCAGTGCGTCTTTCGTGAGGTTGGCGGGCAGCTTTTTCGACTTGGCGAGCGTGTTGAGGCGACTGTCGAGCGCGGCGATCTGTTTAGGGAGCGCGTCCGAGAGCGTCTGCCAATCGGCAGCCAGCGACTCCTCTTCGGCCGCCTGACGCGCGGCCGTATCCGCCGCTTCCTTCGCGAGAGCCTCTTTGACGGCGCTGTCTTTCGCGGCAATGAGCGCTTGCGCCTTCGCGAGCACGGCGGGTGCGCCGCTGATCACCGCGGCGTAGTCCTTCTGATTGAATTTCGCTTGCAGGCTCGCAAGCTGATCGTTGACGGCTTTGACCTCATCGGGAATGTAGCGCTGCGCGTCGGGTCCGGCGGATGCAACCGCCATCTCGATTTCCGAGAGCGCCTTCTTCGCAGGCTCCATCTGATTGGAACAACCCGTTAGCGCTACACCGAGCGCCAGCAGCAGATAGAGTGCGGCGCAGGACTTCGACTGATGTACGTGGATGTGTGACACGAATGTCTCCTGATCCAGGTGGATCGTGTGGTGAGCTAAACGGGACAGCCCCTATGGAAGGCGCAGGCGCTGGCCGACCTTGATCTTGTCGGGATCACTGAGCACGTCTTTGTTCGCGTTGAAGATATCGTGATACAGGTTGCCGTCGCCGTAGTGTGCTTTCGCGATCTTCCACAACGTGTCACCAGCTTTCACTTCGTACCATTGCGTGTACGCGTTGTCGGCGCTCTGAGGCGACTCGGGCGGCTTGTTGTCTGCCATGACTCTTGCCTCCGCGCAGGAGCGACGACTGAGTCCCACGGTACTATTCGCGCGTCGTCGGGTCCGTTAGGTAGCTAACACACGCGTGTTGCGTTTTCGGCCGCGCAACCCGCTTTGAAGTACTGCACCGCATAGTCGACTACTTCGCGCTGCTCGAGATTGCCGAGGTGTCCGCCGGTGGGGTAGATCTTTGCGCGAGCACCGAACGTGTCGATCAGGAACTCGATGTCGCGGCGTTCGAGGATGACGTCGTCTCGGTTGGCGACCACGCCGATCTTGTGTTCCCGGTGGAGATAGTCGGCGATCGACGTGAGGCTTTGTTCCTGCGCGAACTGTTCGCGGGTCAACGCGTTCGTGAGCTTCGTGCGCTGGTAGTACGGCCACATGAATTCGTGGAAGTAATCGGTGAGGCCGACGCGCAGCGATACCTCGAGGTAATCGTCGAGATTCGTGTTCTTCGCGAGAATCTCGTTGGCCGGTTTGATGAAACCGGCATTCGTCATGACGTCGGACGTGAAGATCAACGAGGACGAAGCGAGCCGGAACGAAACCCCGATCAGCGCGATCAGGTCTTCGTTCGTTGGCGGATCATCGCGCACGGCGGCGTACACGAGCTCCGGCGAAAACGTCACAGTGGTTGCGCTGCGGTACTTCGCGCTGACGCGACTGACAACCTTGCGGAAAACGACGTCGAAGTTGTCGACACCGCCGGGGATGTTGTCGATGAAGCGGTCCAGCTTCGAGATCGAGTTGTAGAGCTGCACAGCGGGATCGAGCAGCAGTACTTTTTCGAAGTCGAACGATTTGCGTTCTTCGTCGAGCAGCGAAACGAACGCGGCGTTCGTCGCTCCCATGCTGTACCCGGTCAGATGGAACTTCGTCGCTTGCACGTCCGGTCCAATCTCGGACCAGATCGCCTGCATCACCGCGTATAGGTCTTGCGCGTCGTGGCGCTGTTCTCCCGGCACCATCGTCGACGACGCGGCGATGATGAACGTCGGGTACGTGGGCGACGTGATGCCGACGACGTGGAATCCCGCGGCGTAAAATGCGCGCATCAGAAATTGCGTGAGTTCGCTGTCGTGCGCGGCGCCGGTGCCCGCGATCACGAAGATCAACGGCGCCGGTCCCTTCTGCTTGGCGTAGGAGTAATCGAGGCGCGCGCCGTAGCGCAGAACGTCGGGAATTGCGCGACGTTCATCCAGCGGCAATCTGCGGACCTTCAGCGGAATTCGGTCGGGAACGCGGGCGCGCATTTCAATGGGCGTGCCCACCACCGTTGCAAGGTAGGGATTCGACCTGGCATCCGGTGCACTCTGCGCCGAGGCGAACGTTGCGAGCGTGAGTGTTAGTGCGGCCCACAGACGGATCATTGTGCGACGGCGACGCCCCCTTTCGTTGACGTCGTGGAGCCGATCGCGGCGACCGACTCCTTTGCCACCGCGGCCTCGAATTTGCCTCGCTGCAGCGCGACCCATGCGCGATATCCCGCGGGATCTACCCACGCATCCACACCCTGCGTTGCTACCCGCGCACGCTTCGCGTCCCAGTCGAACGGTTGGGTGTGGGGCGTCAGCCAGATGTCGGGCGTGAGTGACGCAAGCGTGGCGAACGTTTTGCGATAGTCCTCGGCGATGCCCGGATACGAGGGATTCTCGACGAGGCGATAACCGGGATTCACGCTGGTGCCGTCGGGAAACACCACGGTGAAGCGTCGATCGCCGTCGGTGACCTGCGTGACCCATGTCGTCGTTCCGCGCGTGTGTCCGGCGGTCTTCACCGCCTTCAACGAGACATCGCCCAGCGTCACCGGGTCGCCGTCGTGAATCACGCGATCCACTTTCACCGGCTCGAAGCGAAAGTCGGCAATCGTTGCGTAGTTGAAGTCGGTTTTACCGCCGGACTGGATCAGGTCCACTTCGGCGTCGAGCGCAACTACCTGCGCGCCCGTGATGCGTTGCAGGTACGCTAGCGCGCCAACGTGATCGACGTGCGCGTGGCAGACCAGCAGCAGCTTCACGTTTTCCGGTTTGAGACCGAGCTTGCGGATGGACGCTTCGATCATCGGCCCCGACGGCGGCATGCCGGTGTTCAGCAGGATGTGTCCCTCGGTCGTGGTGATGAGCCACGACGTGAGTCCCTGTGTGCCGACGAAGTGGATCGGCCCGACCACGTGCAGAGGTTCGGCAGCATCGTTCCAGTGCATCTCACGGGCCGTCGCGCCGATGGACGTATCCTGCGCGCGCAGCGGCCAGGTGAAGGCAAGTGCGAATACGATCGAGGCGATGAAGAGTCGTTGCATGGTGTCTCCGCGTAACCGGGCGCAGTTTAGGGTGCCGTTTGCGGAACCCGGCTGTACTCATAGCAGAATGAGGGGAGCTTCGTATGTTCGATCACCTCGAGGGTGTGTATCTGGGCCATTGAGCTCTCCGTGATTGCCGAGACGCCTCGAATCACGGTCCAATGTCGGTTCCTTCCGTTCACCGTCAGGTTTCGATGTCAGCAACGTTCACGATGCGCGACGCGGCCACGCTGCTGCTCGTTCGCGATACCCCAGCCGGTCTCGAAGTGTTCATGGTAGAGCGTCCCGGTGCCGCCGATTTCGGCGGCATGCACGTTTTTCCAGGCGGCAAGGTCGATGCGGACGACTCCTCGGCGGAATCGTGCTGCGTCGCCTTGAACGATTCGTTGGCGAGCGAACGACTCGGCATCGCGCGTGGCGGCATCGCGTTCTGGAGCGCGGTGATCCGCGAGGCGTTTGAAGAAGCCGGCGTGTTGTTGGGCTATCGCGGCGAGCGGCTCGTCGATCTTTCGGACGCGTCGATGCGTGACCGGTTTGCGGACTATCGCGCGGCCGTACACAAGGGCGACTTGTCGATTGTCGATCTTTGCCAACGCGAAGACCTGCGGCTGGCCACCGATCGTGTGCACTACTTCAGCCATTGGATCACTCCGGTGGGTCCGCCGCGCCGGTACGACACGCGCTTCTTCCTCGCGCACATGCCCGAGAATCAGGAGCCCGCTCACCACGAGGGCGAACTCGAAGATGGTTTGTGGGTGCGCCCCGCAGATGCGCTGGCGAATGAGGTGGCCGGCAAGTGGACGATGATCTTCCCCACGTTGACGACGCTGCGCTCGCTTGCGCGTTACGAACGTGTGGCGGCGCTGGAAGCCGACGTGCTCGCGTGGCGACATCTGCCGGAAGTGACGGACGAGCGGTATCGTCAGGGCATGCAGCGCTCTCTTCCGAGCGCGAAACGCGGGGACCGCTGACGTGAGCACGCAGCAACTGCACGACGAAGGGTTCTGCGTGGTCGAAGGCGTGCTCGATGCGGCGACGGTGCGCGATGTTCGACGGCGACTTGTCGCCGCGGCCGAGGAGAGTCGTCGGCGCGGCATCGACACGTTCATGCCGGTGCTCGACCCGAACGACCGCAACGTACGCGTCTTCAATCTGCTCGACCTCGATCCGGTATTCGTCGAACTCATCCAGCATCCGCGCGGCATAGCGCTCGTGCGCGAACTGCTCGGCGACGCATTCCTCATCTCGAACTTCACCGCGAACATTGCGCTGCCCGGCAGCCGTTCGATGAATCTGCATTCCGATCAGGCGATCGTCGTTCCGGAGCCCTGGTTCGACGCCCTTCTTAAAAGTGAATTGGGGCGATCAACATCATCTGGTGTCTCGACGATGTAAGCGAAGCGAACGGTGCTACGCGTTACGTGCCGGGGAGCCATCGTGTGACCCGGCAGTGCGAATTGCCGGCAGATGCGCTCGCACGCTCGCGCCCGTTCGAAGCGTCCGCGGGTTCCATCATCGCGATGGACGGACGCATGTGGCACACGTCTGGTGAAAACACGACCCAGGACGACGAGCGCGCGCTGTTGTTCGGCTACTACAGCGCCGACTTCATACGCCCGCAGGTGAACTGGAACGTGGTGTTGTCGGAAACGACGCGCGCGTCGCTGTCGCCGCAGATGGTCGAATGACTGGGGCTTGGTCCGGCGGCGAATACGAGCCGCGCGACGCTGGTGCGGCGGTGACCATTCAGGAACGCGCGTGGAGTTCGTCGATCTGGTACGCGCCGGCCTGACGACCGGTCAGCGTTTGCGCTTCGCGCTCTCTACCTGTTTCGATTCGACCAGTGCAGCGACGATGACCATCAGGCGCCGGCGCAGGCCGTCGGCGTCTGTGTCGTGGCGCGACAGGCTGTCGAGTTCGTGGCCGCGCATCATGTTCAACACCGTACGTGCTGCATCGAACGGGCGCTGCGCACCCATCGTCTCGAAGGCACGCGCGAGATGTCCCAGCATGACTGCGTCCCACGCGTGCAGCGCTTCGGCAATTTCGGCATCGCGCGCGGCGAACAGGGTCAGCTCGTATTCGGCCAGCACCATCTGCTCGTCTTCGAACTCGCGCTGCGTGATCTCGACGAGATAGTCCACGAGTCCGGCCACGGTGTTCTTCTTCACGGTGCGGGCGACGCGGTTCTGCAACGACTGGATCTGCTCCAGATAGCGCCGGAAGGCTTCGCGCAGCAGATGCTCGCGCGACTCGAAGTAATACGTGGTGGAACCGAGCGGTACACCCGCAGCGGTGGCAACGCGCCTGTGCGTAACGGAATCGACGCCGTCCGTGGCGATCAGACGCAGCGTGGCGTCGAGGATCGAGGCGCGGCGGTCTTCCGGCTCCTTCGCGGGTGCGGCGGCTCGAAGCTTCGGTGCGGTCCTTCTCTTCATGTTTTGAAGGTCACGTTCTCAAGGTCATGTGTTCGAGTCATATGTTCAATCGTCCCAATATTATTGTACGATCGTACAACCAGTCGCGCCGAGGAATTCGCCGAATGAGCATCGTACAAGCCGAACACATCATGGAAGAAGATCAGCACCATGCGCGCTTGCCGCACGACGCGCGATACGAAGCGGGCGCTGCCCACACACAAGGGGCGTATCGGCCCATAGCCGAAGGCATGGTGCCGATTCAGGACGCCGGGTTCATTCACGCCGATGCCGCGTACGACGTAGTCAGCGCGAGCCGTGGTTATGTGTTTCGGATGAAGGACCACATCGAGCGCTTCAACGAATCGTGCCGCAAGTTCCAGTTGAAGAATCCGTACTCCGATGCCGAGACGGTCGAGATCATGACGAACCTCGTCAAGTTGACCGGCCTCAAAGACGCTTACATGTGGTGGGCCGTGACGCGCGGGCAAATGGAAGGCGACCGCACGCGGCCGCGCTATGTGAATCGCTTCTACGCGTTCGTCACGCCCTACAGCTTCATCATGCACGACGCGGAGCGCACGCGCGGCGCGAACCTCTATGTGAGCAAGGATTTCGTGCGCATTTCACCGAAGGCCGTGGATCCCACCGCGAAGAACTTTCACTGGATGGATTTGAAGTTGTCGATCTTCGAAGCCATTCGCGCCGGTTCGGACTGGTCGGTGCTCACCGACGGCAACGGCAATCTGACGGAAGCGCCCGGCTGCAACGTGTTCGTGTTGAAGAACGGTGTGATCAAGACGCCCGCTACCGGCTGCCTCGAGGGGATCACCCGCAAGACCGTATTCGATCTCGCGAAGGAGATGCGCATTCCGCTCGAAGTGACCACGGTGAGCGCACAAGAATTGATCGATGCGGACGAGGCATTTCTGACGTCGACCGCCGGCGGCATCATGCCCGCCGCACGTGTCAACGGCCGGCCGCTTGGCGGACGCAATGGTCCCGGCGAGATCACCACCGCGATGCACAACCTGTATTGGGAAAAGCGCTGGGCCGGATGGCTGGGCGACAAGATCGACTACGCGACGCCCGTGAAAGGTGACGTGCGCTAACGGCGCGACGTCACCACTTCTCGACCCACGGCCGCAGCACTACCTCGAACGCCCACGTCGAGCGGTGCTGACGGTGCAACTGCAGATACGTCTGTGCGATGTGGTCGGGGTCGGCCATGTTGTCGTCCACCGCGGTGCCAGCGAGACGATGCGCGCGTGTGCCGTCTTCCTGTGTCCAGCCAATCGCGGCATCGATCGGCACGTGCACAACGTGGATGCCTTCGGGCATCAGCTCTCGCGCCATGCTTTCGGCAAGCCCCAACTTCGCATGCGACGCCATCGCGAAAGCGCCGCTCTTCGCATAGCCTTTGATGGCCGCGCTCGCGTTCGTGAAGATCACGGTGCCCTTTCCGCCGTTGCGGCCGGGTGTGTTCGTTAGCATCCGTGTGGCGGCCTGTTGCGCAACGAGGAACGCGCTGAACGACGAGTTCTTCAGCGTATCGAGCACCATGCCGGGCTCTGCTTCGGTGATGCCCTTGCGGAAGATGCCGGGAACACGCCCGTCGATGTTGTGAACCACGAGGGTCGGCGTTCCGATGTCGGCGGTTACCCTTTCGAACAGCTGCGCTACGGCTGACGGGTCGCTCGCATCGCACGCATAGCGTCGAACGCGATGCGTCTGTTCCAGCTTCGCGAGCACCGGTTTATCCGGATTTCTGGCGGCAACTGCTACGCGCATGCCTTCATCGGCGAACAGTCGTGCGCAGCTGGCGCTGATGCCGGGTCCGCCGCCGACGATCAGCGCCACTTCGTTCGATGAGTTTGCTTCGTTCATTCGCGTCCTCGCTTCAGCAGTTTGCCATCGTCCAGGCCGGGGCCCGCCTTCGCTTGAATGTCGCGCGGCCGAAGCGCGCGACCATCTTTACTCACCACTCCCATCTCGCGAATCGGCTTGCCGGTGGCGCGCTCCACGAACACCAGCCGCTTGCCGCGCGGATCCGGTTTGTACTTGTCGCCCCAGTGCGTCATCGCGAGCAGCACCGGCTGCAACGCCCAGCCTTTTTCGGTGAGCACGTATTCGGAGTGTGCGCCTTCGTCGGACTCGCGTTTCTCGAGAATGCCCTCTTCGACGAGCGCGTTGATGCGCGACGTGAGGATGTTCTTCGCAATGCCGAGGCTGCGTTCGAACTGACCGAAGCGTTTCGCTCCGAAGAACGCATCGCGAAGTATCAACAGCGTCCACCGCTCGCCGATGACGTTGAGTGTCTGCGCGAGGGAGCAGTTCATGTGATCGAACGACTTGTATTTCATGTTTCGTAAACCATGGTTGCATGATAGAACCATATAGTCCTATGATGCAACCAAGTTGTTTGATGAAACCCCTACGCAATGGTCAGAGGTGATCGCCGATGAAACCAGTTTGTTTAGTGATCGGAGCGGGCGCCGGAATAGGCGGCAA
>CAZLDA010000116.1:0-8890 GCA_964557875.1 uncultured Pseudomonadales bacterium
CAGCATGATCACCGAGCATGCCGGTGTGATCGAACAGCAGGATGAGTGCGGGTGCGACGATCACGCCACCGCCGATGCCCAACAGTCCGCCAAGGAGGCCTGCCACAGCACCGATCAGCAGGCAAACAATGGTGAAAAGCAGGCTGTCCAAGTAGAGTAGGCCGTTCGCGGAACGGCGAGTCTATGAGATATCA
Organism: uncultured Pseudomonadales bacterium; assembly: GCA_964557875.1. GTDB lineage: Bacteria > Pseudomonadota > Gammaproteobacteria > Pseudomonadales > Azotimanducaceae > DATJGR01. Next base: position 195 of record CAZLDA010000116.1, read on the forward strand.
AAAGGCCCGGCAATTCCGGCCCCGGTGACAAGAGCTTGATGGGCAATCTATTTCAGGAAGTTGAACGCGTTGCATCCGCGCAACGCGATGTCGTCGCATTCGACTGCATGGATGGCCGCGTATTCACCTTTGCGAATCTGTTGGCGAACGCCGCGAATTACTCGGCCGCGCTCACGTCGATGGGTGTCCGCGCGGGCGATCGCGTGACCGTTCAACTCGAAAAGAGCATCGAGGGTGTATGGCTGTATCTCGCGGTGCTTCGTTGCGGCGCGATATACATGCCCCTGAACTCCGGCTACACCGATGCCGAGATCGAGTACTTCGTTACCGACGCGGAGCCGTCGTTGATCGTCGTAGAGGAAACGCGCCGCACAGCGGTCGCCGCGTTGGTCAAGAAGGCGGGCGTCGCGGCGAGTGTTACTACGCTTGCTGAGATCGAGACGAAGAGCACCACATCCGCACCGCGAGCTTGCGCCGCGCGCGCCGGCGGCGACGTGGCTGCAATCCTGTACACGTCGGGCACCACGGGCCGTTCCAAAGGCGCGATGATCTCGCACGACAACCTTGCGTCGAATGCAAAGACGCTTGTCGACATCTGGGGCTTCACGCCGGATGACGTGCTCGTCCACGCGTTGCCGATCTATCACGTGCACGGTCTGTTCGTCGCGCTGCACTGCGCACTACTCTCGGGAGCGAGTACCCGCTTCCTGCAACGTTTCGAGATTGGCGGCGTGCTCCACGCGCTGAAGGGTGCAACTGTATTCATGGGCGTGCCCACGTACTACACGCGTATGCTTTCGACAGCGGAATTTCCAAGCCCCGGCATATCGCTTCGCTTGTGGATTTCCGGTTCCGCCCCACTGCTTCCCGAAACGTTTGTCGCGTTCGAGCAACGCGTTGGCTCTGCAATTCTGGAGCGCTACGGAATGACGGAAGCCGGCATGATCACTTCGAATCCGTTGCACGGTATGCGCCTTGCCGGAACCGTTGGTAAGCCGCTTCCGGGAGTATCGGCGCGAGTGCGTAAGGATAACGGTGAAATCGCCGCAGCGGGCGAGCCGGGCGTACTCGAAATCCGCGGAACCAACGTGTTTGGTGGCTATTGGCGCAACGAAGAGAAGACCCGCGCATCGTTCACCGCTGACGGATACTTCATCACCGGCGATGTCGTCACGCTTTCTGGCACGGGCATCGTCTCGATCGTAGGACGCCAGAACGATCTCATCATCAGCGGCGGTCTCAACGTCTATCCGAAGGAAATCGAGGAACAGATCGACGCGCTCGCCGGCGTCGGCGAGTCTGCCGTCATCGGTATTCCCCATCCCGATTTCGGGGAGGGCGTAGTGGCGGTGGTCGACCGCTCTGCGAAGACACTCAGCGAAGCCGACATTCTGCGGCCCCTGCGTGAACGGCTCGCTGCGTTCAAGGTTCCGAAGCGGATCGTCTTCGTCGATGCGTTACCGCGCAACGCCATGGGCAAGGTGCAGAAGAAGCTGTTGCGAGAAACGTATCGCAGCCTGTTCGAGGCGTCGCGGTGAAGGTTCGCAGGTTCATTTTCGGCTGGCTCGTCGCGGCAGCTGTTTCGGCGCACGCAGACTACCGACACATCGAATTGCCGAACGGCGACGTTTACGACGGCGAGGTCGAACACGATCTGCGCAACGGCCAGGGAACCTACACGTGGGCCGACGGCAACCGCTATGTCGGACAATACGTCGACGATCGGATGCAGGGCACGGGCACCTACTACTGGCCCGACGGCAGAACTTATGAGGGCAGCTTCGAAAAGGACTTGCGCCAAGGCCACGGCCTGCTGCGTTGGCCCAACGGCGACAAGTACGAAGGCGAATTTCTCGAAGACCACATCACCGGGCGCGGCGTCTTCGTCTGGGCCAACTCCGATCGCTACGAAGGCGACTTCGTCGGCGGCGAACGCACCGGCCAAGGCACCTATACGTGGCACAACGGCGAACGTTATGAAGGCAATTTCGAGGGCGACGAACTGCAAGGTCCCGGCAAGTTCTTCTGGCCCGACGGTCGCAAATACGAAGGCAACTTTGTCGACGGCAAAAAGAGCGGCACTGGAACATTCGAGTGGCCAAACGGGAACCGCTACGTCGGTGCATTTGCTAACGATGCGCGTGAGGGGCTTGGCACGTTCTACTGGCGCGACGGCACCGTGTACGAGGGCACGTTCGAGCACAACAAGATGCAGGGTTTCGGTATCAAACGTACGGTCGACGGGCAGGCCGAGTTTCAACAATGGCGCGACGGTGCACTCGTGCTTTCGCAACCGCTGGTCGCCGTGAAGAGCTGTCGGATTTCGATCGACGGACGGGATTGGATGTTCCAGGCCAATACATGCATCAACGGCCTTGCTCACGGCCGCGGACCCGCGGCGAGCCTCGATGGAACACAGTACATACCCGCCGCGCACATCGTGCTTGGGCACCTCGTGGAAGGCGAAGTACGTCCGCTTCGATCCAATGGCTGAAACGCGTCTCGAGATACCGGGCTACAGCATCGAGCGTGAGATCGGCCGCGGCGGTATGGCGCGCGTGTATCTGGCGGTGCAGAAGAAGTTCGGCCGGCTGGTCGCCATCAAGGTCGTGTCGCCGGAATACACCGCAGATCCGAGCTTCGGGAAACGATTCGTGCGCGAAGCACGCATCATTGCCCAACTCAGTCACCCGAACATCGTGCAGGTTCACGACGCTGGCGTGAACGACCAGTGTTACTACCTCGTCATGGAGTATCTACGCGGCGGCGATCTGAACCGGCGCCTCAAACGCGGCTTGCACATGCAGGCTGCGATTTCGGTCGTGAAGGACATTGCGCGCGGACTCGACAACGCCCATTCGAAAGGCTTCGTGCACCGCGACATCAAGCCCGAGAACATCTTGTTCCGAGAAGACGGTTCGGCCGTGTTGTCAGACTTCGGCGTCGCACGCGTCATTAGCAGCGGCGCCAGCATCACGCGCCACGGGACGGTCGTTGGCACGCCGCAGTACATGAGCCCCGAGCAGGCGACTGGCAAACAGCTCGATGGTCGATCCGACATCTACAGTCTCGGCGTCGTTTTCTACCGGATGCTCACCGGCGAAGTTCCGTTCAAGGCCGATTCGGCAGTGGCTGTAGGTATCCGTCACCTTCAAGACCCGGTGCCGAAACTGCCCGGACACCTCAGTTCGATGCAGACCGTGGTCGACCGTTTTCTCGCGAAGAAACCGGAAGCGCGTTTTCAGACTGGCGCCGAGGTGATAGAAGCGCTCGACGGAGTTCGCGCCGCGGGCATGGTTCCGAACACCGTCATCAAAACCGAGGTCGTCAACACGGCCGAGATTCGCGCGATCGGCGACAGCGTATCGATGCCCGTGTTGCGCGACGGCCGCACCATCCGCGCGGAACCGGATCAGCGCCCCAAACAAGAGCGAGCACGCCGGCGCATATGGCCGTGGGTGACGTTGGTTGTGATCGTGCTCACAGGTGTGTGGAGCTATCTGTATCCGTGGAATCGCGACAACGCGATCGCGAAAGTGATGATCGCAACCGGGCTGACGGAAAAGCCGGCATTGCTGAATGCATGGCGTCAGGCCGAATCGTTACGCGGCGACCCGAATCAGAGCCTCGCTGCCGTGGTGGCGGGTTATCGAAGGGTGCTGGATGTCGATTCCTCTTACTCGCAGGCTCGCACCGCAATTGCGGATCTAGCGACGCAGTGGAAAGCGAGCATCGGACAAGCGTTGGCGGCCGACGACCTCGCATTGGCGGAAGCGAAACTGACCGAGTCGCTGGCGGTGTTTCCAAACGACGAAGAACTGAGCTCGTTGTTCGAAAAACTGTCCGATCGCAAACGCGCCGATTCGTTGGTGACCAGCACCGAAGCGCTGCTGCGCAGTCATGGGCTCGATGATCAACCGTCCGCCACCGCTGCGATTCAGGCATATCAGGAAGCACTGCGCCTCAATCCCAACCACGCCATCGCAAAGTCGGAACTGAATAGGCTCGCCGAGCACTACGCTCAACTCGCGGGTACGGCGGCCGAAGCCGGCGACATCGCTGGAGCAATGAATTTCCTGGAGCGCGCAACCACTGCAGATGCTGCAAGCAACAACGTTGCGGCGGCACGCGACAAAGTGCAGCAGGCAGCAAGCGCGCATGAGGAAATCCAGACACTGCTGCAGCAAGCCTCGGCGTATCGCGCGAACGGCGCGTTGATCAATCCGCCGGGAGCCAACGCTGCCGAGATCTACCACCGCGTGCTGGCGACGGACCCGAATAACGCAATCGCGAACCAGGGCTTGTCGGAGGTGGTTGCGGAACTTCTCACGCGATCAACGGAGCTTTTGTCGACGGGACAGATCGAGGGAGTGCGTGCATTGAGTTCGCGGGCATCCGAAATCGGCTTGTCCGACAGGGCGATTCGCGAGCTGAAATCCAAGCTGGGCGCGGAGGAGCAGCGCATTGGCAGCGTCTCGCGGTTGTTGAACGAAGCGCAAAAGCTGATGAACGACGGTTTCATCACCGAACCACCGGATCAGAACGCGGTCGCGCGTTTACTCGAGGTACGCCGCCTCGATCCGAACAACGTGCAAGCGCGTGACATGCTGAACGCCGCAGCGGGTAGACTTGCCAGCGTCGCGCGGGAGGCGTACGACGCGGGTCTGAAAAGCGATGCGCAGCACTTTCTGGAGCTGGCGTTGACTGTTACGCCGGACGTTCCTGAATGGCGCGCTCTTCGGGATAGCTGGGCCGCGGAAAGCGGTAGGGTGTCGAAACAATGAATAAACTCGGCCTGTCGAACGCGCACCCGGTTGTGGCTTTCGTCGATGTTGTCGATAGCGTAGGGCTCTATCGCCGCGTCGGCGACGAGGAGGCCCAGTCGCGAATCGAAGAGGCGTTGGCATTCGCCAGCGCCTGCGCAGTGGAAGGCGGTGGACGCTGTATCAAACGCAATGGCGATGAACTGCTGCTGATATTCCCCAGTGCAGATGCAACGTGTCATGCATTGAAGGCGATACAGATCGACACCGCGCTGGAGCTGCGCATTGGCGCGCATTCAGGTGCACTCATCCGCAAGCGGGGCGACGTGTTTGGCGACACGGTGAACATCGCCGCGCGCCTCACTGCGATCGCGCGGGCACGCGAGATCGTCATCTCCGAAGCCGTGCACGAGGCGCTCGGCCACTCGATCCGCAAAGCGTGTCGACGTTTTGAGCAGGTGCGCTTGCGCGGCACTGCGCGCTCGATGGCGATCTATCACCTGTGCTGGGAACCCGGCACCGCCACTCATTTCAATTCTTCTGTGCGCCGCACCACCGACGCATCGCGACGACGCCTGATGCTGCAGACGAAGACTGGCCCGGTTGCGCTTGGTCGCGAACAGGAGCTCACAATCGGCCGCGATCCGCAGTGCGACGTCGTCATCGACGATCCACGCGTGTCGCGTTTTCACGCGACGCTTGAGTGGCATCGCGGCATCGTGGTGTTGCGCGATCACAGCACGAACGGCAGCTTCGTGCGCCCCACCGATGAAACGCGCCCGCATTTTGTAAGGCGCGAGAGGCTGCCCATTCGCGGTGCGGGCGAACTCAATTTCGGCGCCGATGGCGCCGCCTGTCGTGTGCAGTACTGCTTCGAATGACCGACGTGCGATATGCGCTGGTGCTGCCCGACGAGCCCGATGCGCGTTTCCCATTGGCCGGTAGCGTCACGGTGGGACGCCACCTCGATAACGACCTGGTGATTGCCGGCGAAGACGTCCGCGACTTTCACGTGCGCATCGAGACCAACGAACGTGGTCCCCGCGTGATCGTCCTCGATGGCGCAACGGCGCACATCGACGACACACCGATCAACGGTATCACCGGACTCGGCCCCGGCGTCGCGCTGGTGCTGGGCCAGCATCGCTTGCGCGTCGACATGGAGACGACGACCTCACCGTGCGGATGGAAGCTGCATCGCCTCGGCGATGGCGTGGGCGTGCCGATTGCGCCGGTGTTGAGCGTCGGCCGCGCGACCGACTGCGATCTGCAACTCGTCGAAGGGCATGTGTCCCGCCATCACGCGCGTTTGCGCGCGGAACACGGCGCACTGTGGCTCGAGGACCTGCGCTCTGCCAACGGCACTTACGTCAACGGTGATCGCATCGCGGGGACGTGGCGGGTGTTTCACGGCGACGAGATTTCGTTCGACACGATCCGCTATCAGCTGATCGGCGACGCGCCCGATCTCACGCCGATCCGTCCGCCGGGCCAGCCGCCGGACCAACTCGATGCCTCCGAGCGCATCGTCGGCGAACCGGCGCGCGCGGAAACGGCCGAAATCCCGAATGTCACGGTAGAGGCGGGCGCAATATCGTCCGCGGCTCCCATTGTTCCGGAACCCACACCCACCGGACCGATGCTGGTCGGGCGCAGCGCGCCGGTAACGGGTCGCATATTTCCGCTCGCGTTCGGTCGCCACCTGATCGGGCGGGGTCCCGACGCCGACGTTCATCTGTCTGAAGCGAGCGTGTCGTTGCGACACGCCGAGATCGAACTGCGGCCCGACGGGGCACAGTTGGTGAATCTCATTTCAACCAACGGAACCTGGATCAACGGCACCGAGATTCACACCGCCAAGCTCGGCAACGGCGATTCGATCCGCATCGGCCGCGTGACGCTGCAGTATCGTGAACCCGCACCGAAGCGCAGCAACGGACGCAAATGGGGACTCTGGATCGTCGTCGCGGTGCTGGTCGCGATCGCTGGCGGGTTACTCGGATGGAAGGCGCTACCGTGACATTGCGCGTAGTCCGGCATCGCGTTGCCTTTCGCAGTGCAGCAAATTATGCTTCGGCGCCTCTGGGGTGGCGGATTTACCGATGGGTGTGAAGATCCCTTTTCGGCGCGAGCTCGAATTCGAATACGGTGCGGTCAGCGAACTGTCGCCGCTGATCCGCAGAGTCATCGCGAAGAATCCCAGTCCCTTCACACTGCACGGCACGGGCACCTACATCCTCGGTCACGGCGATGTCGCGGTGATCGACCCTGGTCCGGCCGATCCGGAACACATCGCCGCGATTCTTGCGGCAACCAAAGGCGAGCGGATCAGCCACATGCTGGTCACGCACACACACACGGATCACTCGCCCGGTTGCGCACTGCTTCGTCAGCACTGCGACGCACTCGCATACGCGTTCGGCCCGCACGGCTCCGGCATCGAGGATCCGACAGTGAAGCTCGAAGAGGGCGCCGACATGGCGTTCCAGCCCGATGTGCGGGTCCGTCACGGCGAAGTCATTGCTTCCGACGGTTGGTCGGTCGAGTGCGTGTACACGCCCGGGCATACTTCGAACCACGTCTGCTTCGCGCTGCGTGAAGAGCGCACGCTGTTCACCGGCGACCACGTTATGGGCTGGTCGACCAGCATCATTTCGCCGCCCGACGGCGACATGCGACGTTACATGGAAAGCCTCGCCCTGTTGCTCGATCGCGACGACGTGCTGTACTGGCCGACGCACGGTCCGTCGATCGTCGAACCGAAGCGACACGTGGACGCAGTCATCGCGCACCGGCGCGAACGCGAAGAACAGATCCTCGCGTGCATCGAGCGGGGGCAGCACAAGATAGAAGACATGGTACCGACGATGTACTCCGACGTTCCGGAGTTCATGTATCGCGCCGCTGCACGCAGCGTGCTTTCGGCGGTGGTATATCTGGTTCAGCGCGGCGAACTGCGTTGCGATGGACCGGTAACGCTGCAGGCAGAGTACTTCCGCGCCTGACACTAACTCGAGGTAGACGCTTCACCGTTGGTGCGTGCCGGCGGTGCTGCAGCGGTGTTCGCGAGCGGCAACTGCACGATCACCACTACACCCGATCCGTCCGGCAGGTTCATTCCACGAACCGTGCCCCCGTGGTGTTCCGCGATCACGCGCACGACGTACAGCCCTAGACCGAAGTGAAGCCGGTTGCGTCCTTCAGTGCTGCGATGGCTGACCATCGAGTCGAACAGTGTCTCTTCGGCCGCCGGCGGCAGAGTTGGACCACGATTCGCTACAGTGATCCGCAGGAAGTCCTTCAGCTGATCGAGTTGCACCTTGATCGGGCTGTTGGGGCGATGGAAATCGATCGCGTTGTCGATGATCTTATCGAGCAACTGTTCGATCCGGTAATCCGAAACGCGTGCGTATACCGGATGCCCTGTGCCCCTGAATGCAAACTCGCAATCTCTGTGCACCACACGGCAGTTCGCCACGTAGTTTTCGATCAGCCGTTCGAGGTCGACGATCTCGAGCTCTTCGGCTTCGAGCGATTCCTCGAGGTTTGCGGCGTCGGCAAGGTTCTGCACGATCGCGCCGATTCGCATTACGCCGCGCTTCGCACTGTCGAGGTATTTGCTGTCGCGCACCTCGGGGTTCTCGTCGGCGAGGTTCTGCAACGACGTGCTGAGAGTGTTCAGTGGATTGTTGATCTCGTGTCGCAACGTCCGCGGCATGTTCTCGAGAAACTGGTTGTGCTGCTGCAGCTTCGCCAGCATGCCGGATACGCTGCGCGCAAGGTCGCCGATTTCGTCGCCGGACGTCATCGCGCTTTGCAGCGCGTTCGCACGGAGGCGTCCGCGCGAATCGATCGCGGCACTGGCTTCACGGCGCAGTTGCCGGATGCGCCACGCCAACCGGCCCGCAAAGGCGACCAGCACGACGAATACCA
>CAZLDA010000117.1:0-8877 GCA_964557875.1 uncultured Pseudomonadales bacterium
CTGGCGACAAGCTTCGCGCGTTGCCCATGGGCTGATCGGCGCCGGTGTCAAACAAGGCGACCGCGTCGGCATCGCCGCCCGTAACTATCCCGAGTGGCTGTTCGCGTTCATGGGCATTACGTCGATCGGCGCAGTGGCGGTGACGATGAACGCGTGGTGGTCGAGCGAGGAACTCGCCTATGGAATCGACGACAGCGGTCTCGAGCTGCTGTTCGCCGACGCCGAGCGCCTGGAACGCGTGCTGCCTTTGCGCGCCACGCGAAAGCTGCGCCTGATCGCGCTGCGCGCCGATCACATCGCCGCTTCGAACGACGGCGTGCAGACGTGGCTGCAGTTCGTCGACGGTGCGAGCGAGACCATGCCGGAACCGAACGTCGCGCCCGATGCGAATGCGACGATCCTCTACACCTCCGGATCGACAGCGCACCCGAAGGGCGTGCTGGCCACCCATCGCAGCATCATCCACGCAGTGATGGGCTGGGAATGCGGCGCCGCGATCGCTGTGGAACTGAACCCGGCACTGGCTGAAGAGTCGCCGGAGTTTCCACCTGCAATGATCCTGACCGTGCCGCTGTTCCACGTGTCCGGCCTGAATGTGCAGTTCATGTCGTCGTTCCGTCCTGGGCGCAAGCTGGTGGGCATGTACAAGTGGGATCCCGAGGAATCGCTGCGTTTGATCGAGGCTGAACGCGTCACGTCGTTCAACGGCGTACCGACCATGTCGTGGGAGATGGTGCAGTCGCCGAACTTCCACAAATACGACACGCGTTCCCTGAAATCGATGGGTGGCGGCGGCGCGGCGATGGCGCCCGAACACTCTCGTCAGATTGCGAAGGAATTGAAATCCGGCGTGCCCGGCACCGGCTACGGCATGACCGAAACGAACGGCCTCGGAACCAGCATCTCCGGCGCTGATCTTCTGGAACGCGGGCGCAGTTGCGGACGACCGATTCCACCGATGGTGACTATCAAGATCGTCGACCCCAACGGCCAAGAAGTGCCGCGTGGCGAGACGGGTGAGATCTGGATCCACGGTGCGCAGAACTTCCGCGGCTACTGGAACAAGCCGGATGCGACGCGCGAAACGTTGAAGGACGGTTGGGTGTGCTCCGGCGACATCGGGCACATGGACGACGAGGATTTCGTGTTCATCACCGATCGCGCCAAAGACATGGTGATTCGTGGCGGCGAGAACATCGGCTGCCAGGAAGTCGAAGCAGCCATCTACGATCACCCGTGCGTTTCCGAATGCGCCGTATTCGGTGTGCCCGACGAGCGTCTCGGCGAATCGATCGCGGCGGTGGTGATGGTGAAACCGAACATGCAATTGTCGCCCGACGACGTGCGTGCTCACGTCGCTGCCCACCTCGCTCGTTTCAAGGTGCCGGAACACGTCTGGGTGCGCGAAGCACAACTCCCGCGAATCGCGTCCGGCAAGATCTATAAGCGCGGGCTGCGCGAAGAAGCGATCGCCAGCCTGCAGGCTGGCGATCGCAAGGTATCGTCATGACGCGCAAGAAGGTTGCCATTCAGCTGCCGGCTGTCGCGAAGGCCGCCAACATCGCGGAGCGTTATGCGCTCGAACTCGAGGCGCTCGATCGCGTTGCCAACCTCGTCGAAGTACCCGGCGCTACCGCCGCTGAGTTTCTTGCGGGCGCCGCGGATGCAGACGCGTTGATCACGTCGTGGGGCATCCAGATCGACAGCCAGATCATCTCTGGCCTCGAGCGTTGCGTGGTGATCGGCGTCGGCAGCGTCGGCGTGGACATGGTCGACGTCGATGCAGCCACTGCGGCGGGAATCGTCGTCACGAACGTGCCGGACGTTTTCATCGAAGAAGTCGCCGACCACGCCATGATGCTCTTGCTGGCGGCGGGGCGGCGAACGAAGCAGATGGATCAGATGTCCGCGTCCGGCGACTGGTTCAAGGGGCGACCGCTGCTGTCGTATGTTCCGCGGCTGATGGGACAGACGCTGGGGCTCATCGCATTCGGAAACGTAGCGCGTTGCGTGGCGCGGCGTGCCAGGGCATTCGGCCTGCACGTGATCGCGCACGACCCTTATGTGAGCGAGCTGTCGATCAGCGCCGAAGGTGTAGAACCGGTTTCGTTGGGCGAACTGCTCGAACGTTCCGATTACGTTTCGATGCATGCGCCGTTGAATGACGAGACACGCCATATGCTGTCTACCGCCGCGTTCGCGGCGATGAAGAAAACGGCGGTCGTCATCAATACGGGGCGCGGCCCGACCATCGACGAAGCCGCATTGATCAAGGCGCTGCGCGCGGGCGAGATCGCGGCAGCAGGGCTCGACGTGCTGGAGCAGGAACCGCCCTCTCTCGACAATCCGTTGCTGGCGATGCCCAACGTCATCGTTACGCCGCACGTTGCTTCGGCGACCTCGCGCATGCGTCCGGAAACACGACGCCGCGTCGGCCGCGAAGTGGCGCTGGTGCTGAAAGGAAAGTGGCCGATGAGCTGCGTCAATCCCACGGTGTTGCCGCGCACTACGCTCGAACGATGGCAGCCCTACCCGATGGATCGCGGCCCGAACCGCTGAACGAAGCTACATTTCGCTATCGGGACGAACACGTCGGAATTGAACCAGCAACAGCAGGTCGTATAGCACCTTCAACGCGCCGCCGATGATCAGCGGCCACCCGAACGTCGATATCGCGAACAGATAACCCGCGAACAACGGGCTTACCGCCGCCGCGAGGCTTCGCGGAACCGCTGTAGCGCTCGCTGCCGCGGGGCGCTCATCAGGCGTTACCACGGCCATCACGTACGACGTGCGCGTCGGCACGTCCATCTGTTGCAAAAGCCCACGCGCCAGCAGCAACGCGATCGCGACCGTGAGACTCGGCGCGAAGGGAAGCGCCATCAGGAACAGGTTCGCAGGCAGGTGCGTGAACACCATCGTATTGATCAGGCCGAAGCGTTTTGCGACGGGTACGGCGATGAGAAACGAGACGGCAGAGCACAGGCTGGCCCAGAAGAAGATCGAAGCAGCCGTCGACACCGACAAACCGAAGCGTTGATACAGCCACAGCGCCAGCATCGATTGAACGAAGAAGCCGGAGCCGAACGAGTCCAGTGCGAACAACAGCGTCAGCCGATAAACGATGCCCTTCGACGGCCCCAATGCGACCGGCGCTGCAGCAGGCGCTTCTGCCGCCGGCGACAGGCGCGAATAGCACGCGAGCGCAACGAGTGCGAGCACGCCATACGCTGCGAACATCAGTTGCGTCGCGGCGATGCGGTTGACGCTCCAGGTGTGTGCCAGTAGTTCCGGGATCGCTGCCATCAACACGCCCACGCCGCCGAACAGCGTGCCGACGAGGCTGTAGCGGGCAAACAAGCCGGTTCGATCGGCGGGCGACACCGACTGCGCCAGCACCGTCTGCTCGAGTGGAAGGAACAGGCTGACGTCACCCGCCGTCGGGTTGATCGTGCCGACGAATGCAACGAGAAGCAGCGGCCAGTACTCGGTTGAGAGCGCGAAGGCCGCACCGGTCGCCATCATCAACAGACATGCGCCGCGCAGCATCGAACGACGCGGATACCGATGAGCGATGACGCCGACCCAGAACGTCAACAATGCCGACCCGAGCAGCGTGCTGGTGATGATCGAGCCGATCGCCAACGTGCCGAAGCCGAGTTCGAGCAGATAGATGGGCAACAGTAACGAAACGAAACCGTCGGCGAATGCGCGCATCGCGCGAGCGCCGAGCACCCAACGCGCATCTGGAGTGACACTTAGTGGAAGGAGTCTGGCGGCCAGCTTGTTGGTGTGCGTGACGGCTATGCGAATTCTTGGAGCGTGATCTTGTCGGCAACCTGCTCCAGCACGAACGTCATCGGCAGTTTTACGATGGAAACCCCCTTGCCCTCCATGCGGTAGCAACGTACCCGATGCGGCTCCGGCTGATGCCGGGCGACCACGTAGCGGATCTCCCCTAGCTTGAATACCCGTCCCTGCAGGTTCGGATGAGTCATCTTCCCTTCCCCCGAAGTCAGATGCTATGTCCCTTGTGGATTCAATAAATAACAGTAAGTTACGGAACAATCAACAGAATCGTTCTTAGCTTCAGGAGGATTCCGGTCGGGGGATCCTGAGTCACCCGCATACACCGGTGGCGCCGCATACGGTGCAGCGATCGCACCCGTCGACACGAATCAGCGCGGCCGATCCGCACTCTTCGCAGCGTCTTCCATGCACGGATGCGCTCTCGGTTGCGGCGCGGCGAGGATCGCTGTCCCGCATCGTCGGATCTTTGATGAGACCCATCGGCGAAATCGGAAAACCCTCGCCGTCGAGAATGCCGAGCGTCGCGAATCTATGCAGCACCAGCGTTGCGATGTACGCGATGGTGCTCGGGTACACGCGTTGTTTCGCGCCATTGGACCGCCGTTCGGGAACCGGCGCGAAGAAATCGCCCTTCGGTTCCGCATACGTCAGCAGCTCGCGGAGCTTTTTCGCAATCCATGCCGGATCGATGACGCGCATGTCGAGCGACAACGCCTTGCACAGACCATCGAATGCTTTCGGATAGTCTCCCGAAAGCCAGATCGAGTACGGCCGGCGTTGCAGCGTTCCACCTTGCGCGATCTGCAGTTCCTTGAGGCCGAGAATGAACTGATCCCCTGTCGCCGGGTTCGAAACGTCGACGGTCCACGAAAGCGTTCCGTCTACGCCTGTGCGTGGCTCGACGCGCGTCATCAACGCGTCGAGCACGGGCGTTTCGTCGATGTTCGCAAAGGCGCCGAGCTGTTCGCATCGGTATCGTACGAGCGTCGCCATTGCGGCCACCAGGCTCGGCACGCGGCGTAGCTCGCCCGTTGGCGGCATCGGCAGGTCGAACGCCTCGTCGTCGGCGATGGATTCGTTCAGCACATCGAGCTTGTGGCGCAACCAGCCTCGGTCTCGCGCATACATGTCATAGCTGAGATTGATGGCGAGCGCATTCAATCCGCGCGGTTGCTCGATGCCATTCACCCATACTTCGAACGGATGTGCCGCTCCGTCTTCTTCGAAGTGACCGACGAACAGCGCAAACTTCTGGCCGTGCGGGTGTTTCACCATGTAGCAATGCGCCGGATTGCCGTCGGCGAACACCGGTCGGCGTGGCCATCGCAAGCTGCTGAGCGCGGCCACCGACGGCGCCGCGAGTTCGAACCGGCGATCTGCATCCTTCGTTTCGCGCGACGTGGAAGTGGTCGACAGGATCGATCCGGTAATCGGGTTGGGCCTGAACGTGGCCAGTGACTTCGCGCCGAGTTCCCACGCGATTCGATACAAATCCTGAAACTGGCCGAACGGATAGTCGGCGGGAATGTTCACCGTTTTAGAAATGGCCGAATCGATGAAGGGCTGCACCGCTGCGACCATTTTCGCGTGATCGAGCGCGGAGATTTCGAGCGCCGATACGAATGCCGGCGGCAGCGCCGCGTTTCCGTGTAAGGCGCGAAACAAGCGATAGGCATGGTCGTCCACGGTGAACGACTCGAGGTTTCCGTCGCGATCGCGTTTGCGGCGCTCGTATGTCCATGCATATGCGGGCTCGATGCCGTTACTCGCGTTGTCCGCGAACGCGAGACTGATCGTTCCAGTCGGCGCGATCGACAGTAGATGGCTGTTGCGAATTCCGCGTCGGCCGAGATCGGCGCGGAGCGGATCCGGCAGGCGCTGCACGAACTTCGATTCGACGTAGCGCTGGTCGAACAGTGGGAATGCGCCCTTCTCTTCCGCCAGCTCGATCGAGGTGCGATACGCGCCATCGCGCATCGCAGCAGCGATGCGTTGCGCCATGGCGCGTCCGGCGTCGGAGTCGTAACGCTCGCCGAGCATTACGAGTGCATCACCCAGGCCGAGGAAACCGAGACCGATGCGGCGTTTGGCGCGCGCCTCTTCGCGCTGTGCCGGCAGTGGCCAGGGCGTCGCATCGAGCACGTTGTCGAGCATACGAACGGCCGTCGTCACGAGAGCTGCGAACAACTCGAAGTCGAAGCGCGCCTGTGGTGTGAAAGCCGCCTCGACGCAGCGAGTGAGATCGATGCTGCCGAGGCAACAGCAGCCATAGGAAGGCAACGGTTGTTCGGCGCACGGATTGGTGGCTTCGATGCGTTCGCAGTAGTAGAGATTGTTGTCGGCGTTGATGCGGTCTATGAATACGATTCCGGGTTCGCCGTGGTCGTATGTGGAACGCATGATGTCGTCCCACAGTGCTCTGGAGCGGACGCGCCGATACACCCACGTTCCGTCGGCACGCTGATAAACCTCAGGCGACATCAGTCGCGGCGACGGCTGCACCGGGTGTACGAGTTCGAATTCACCGTCGGTGAGCAGCGCCTGCATGAAGGCGTCGGTCACTGCCACACTCATGTTGAAATTCACCAACTCGCCGCGCTCGCCTTTCGCGCGCACGAATTCGAGTACGTCGGGATGGTCGACGCGTAAGACGGCCATCTGCGCACCACGTCGTGCGCCCGCGGATTCGACCGTCTCGCACGATCGGTCGAACACGCGCATGTATGAGACCGGTCCGCTTGCCTCCGACTGCGTGGTTGCGACGTATGCACCGCGGGGACGCAATTGGGAGAAGTCGTATCCAACGCCACCGCCACGCCGCATCGTCTCCGTCGCTTCCTGCAGCGCCACGTAGATACCCGGCCGGCCGTTTGCGTCGCTGTGTGAGATCGCGTCTGCGATCGGCTGCACGAAGCAATTGATCCACGTCGATTCGCGTGATGTTCCGGCGGATGAGTTGATCCGCCCGCCCATCACTACACCTTTGATCTGTGCGTCGAGAAAGATCGGCTCCCATCGCGCGGGATCGCGCTCTACGGAAGCAAGCGCACGCGCCACCCTCCGCTGCACATCGATCGCTTCGGATTCTCCAGCGACGCAGTACTTGTCCCGCAGCGCTTCGAGGCAGATGCGCTGCGTCGTCATTACGCGGGACGCAGTTTCGGAAAACCGGGATGACGCAGTGGATCGCCCGGCGAAAGCACGGCCGCGGCGCGTGCGAACACGCTTGCTTCCGGATCCTCAACGGGACGTCGTTTGCCGCTCATCCCCGGACGCGACGCATAGACCGCGTCCGGACCGAAGAATCGCAGGGATAGTGTGCGGCGGCGTTTACCGCGACGAGTCGCCGCGCCGCCGTGCAACACGCCGGGATGGAATACCAGGACGTCGCCCGGCTCCACGGCCCACGACACGATGTCCCAACGACTTCGCTCTGCCTCGATGTTGGGTAACCGCGGCAGGCTGCCATCGCCGTAGATCGGGGCGGTGTCATCCTTTGGATCGAAGCGGGATCCGTCGTACATGACGCCGCGATGCGAGCCGCGCACGAACTCGAGCGAGTCCTCCTTCGCGACCGGGTCGAACGAAATCCACATCACGGCAATTTGCGATCCATCGATCGGCAAGTACGAGGAGTCCTGATGCCACGGCGTGCGTCTGCTCTCGCCGCCTTCTTTCAAAAACACCTGCTCGTACATGAACCAGACGTCGTCGCTGCCCCAAAGTGCGGCAGCAATGTCGGCAGCGTTCGATTTTTCGATCAATTCGCGATAGGCCGCAGCGGCCTTCGGATTCGCCAGATCCTGGTAAAACGTGCCTTCGCCACCGGCATAACGATTGGCGGCCGGGCTCGGATGCGCGAGGCTCCAATCGAACGCCGCCTGTGCGAGCGAAAGAGATTTTCCATCGAGTGCGTTACGAACGCACACCACTCCGTCTTCGCGCAAATCCTCCGACAGGTCGCTGATGGCCTCGACGTTCACCGAATCTCTCCTCAGTAGCGTAGTTCGTCAGTATCGCGCGCCTGGATTTTAGCTTCCCCGAGTTCCTTTGCAGGCGCGCCATGCAATCGAACTGCGTAGTTGCCAACCGGCAATTCGACGGCATCGCCGTTTACCGTTCCCGACGCGATCGGCTTGCCGTCGCGCAACACTTCGTACGTGGGGCTCAGTGTAGCCCGCACCGCCTGCTTGAGTTGGTCGGCGTTCTGCGCGTCGAAGAATGCGCCGTTTCCAACCTGCGCCCACTGCGCGAACGTCTCCTTCAGCCCGACTTCGTCGATCGCGAATCCGACAATGTTGACTCGAACGTCTGCACCGCCTGCTCGCAGTGCTTCGATGGCGGCTTTCGGATTTCCCTCGCAGGTTTCCTCACCATCGGTCATCAGGATCACCAGGATGGAACCGTTGGTGCCCGCGAGATCTTCCTTCACCTTCACCAGCGAGGCCGCGATTGGAGTTTTGGCCAGATTCATTGCGGTGATTGCTTTGATCTTTGCAACGGCGGCGGGCTTGTCGATCTTTGGTTGCTTGATCTCGAGATCGGTTCGACACGAATCCGCTTCCTTGTGGCCGAACACGCGCAGCGCGAAACCGCTGTTGGGAGGCAGCGCGTCGGTGAGGCCGACCAGTGCGCTCTTTGCGACCTCGATTCGGCGCTCGCCGCCGATGCGTTGCAACATGCTGCCCGAAGCGTCGAGCACGAACTCGACGGCGCCGAACGTTGCGGACTGCGCCGAATCACTGACGACGCGCAACTTTCCTACGCCGTTGCCGGGCGTTACGTGCAGCGCCAATGTGCCGAGCGTCTTGTAGCCCTCTCCCGTGAGGTAACGCAGTTCGTAGTCACCTGGGTCGCGCGGCGCCTGCATACGAACCGGGTTGCCGCGGCGCGTGTATCCGTTGCTGCCGCCGTAGGTCTTAACCGCTGCGTCCGGCTTCACCACGGTGATGAAGTCGCTTTCGTTGTCGGGACCTGTCCAACCGACCTCGAACACGGCCCCGGCGGCCACCTCCTTCGGTGCCGTGAGAGTGGCCGCAACGGCAGCGATGCGGATCGGCACGGCAG
>CAZLDA010000118.1:0-8863 GCA_964557875.1 uncultured Pseudomonadales bacterium
GCAAAAACTCCGCTGCGCCATTGCTCCGTGGCGCTTTCGATGCGTTCGTTTTCGCGTGCCTCCAGATCGGCCGCAATGTCGCGCACCAGATCCATGGTGCGGCGGCCGTAGTCGGTGCGGACGAGTTCGAGCGCAGCGTCGTGCTGATTCGACGTATCCAGCGTGAGCGATGCCGCGAGCTCTTCCATTTTGGCAACGCCCATTTCCCTGAGTTTCTGCAGGAGATCACGGGTGGTGTCGTCGGGAGGAGTGCTGTCCTCGAACAGATAGCTGTCGACAATCTTGTCGAGCAGCGGTTGGGTCTTCGTGCGGGCGTCCTCATACGGGGCGAGGTAGGCTGGATCGCGCGTCAGCAGATAGCCGCGTTGTCCTGATTCCGCATTGAGCAGCATGCGCACGTACAGAGCCACGTCAGTCTTGCGTTGTTGTGCGGTTGCCAGCTCGTTGATGTTGGCAATGCGTTGCTCTGCGTTCAGCTCGAGCATCAGCGAAGCGACGAGCAGCGCGATCATCATCGATGCCACCGCGATGATGTAGATGCGATTCTCGGAATTCACGGGAAAACCTCTCGTATCGGTGCTGTCGGTACGGTCCTACACGGAACCTCACCGGCGACCGACTGCGCCATTGCAAGCTTGGTGAGACTGTAGCATCGAAATCGGCACGCCGGTCAAATGGAGAAGCGGCGAAAGTCGAAGGAGATTCCGATGCTTCACTATGCAGCAGTTTTTTTCGTGGTTGCGATCATTGCCGCGTTGTTTGGGTTTACCGGACTGGCGGTTGGTGCCGCGAGTATCGCGAAGATTCTGTTCTTCGTATTTCTGATCGGTGCGCTCATCACGCTGTTGATGGGCGCCTTTCGCAGGAGAGATCTATGAGCACCGCAGTTAAAGCCAAGCGTTCGGCGCGTGCGACTCAACGTCGCACCAAGGCCCTCGAGAAAAGCCTGATGCACGATTTCGTGTCCGACGTCGAAGAGTTGGTGAAAAAGGTCACGGACGTTCCCGGCGTGGACCTCGCCGCGGTTCGCGACAAAGTCTCCGGCGCGATCGCGGGTGCACGCCAGTCCATAGAGAACGGCACGGATTCGGTACGCACCACCACGCGAGCCGGCGTTACAACCGCCGACGAATACGTGCGCGGGTATCCGTGGGCGGCGGTCGGTGTTGCGATCGGAATTGGTCTGTTGCTGGGATTCAGTTCGCGCCGGTGAGGAGTTCCCCCATGGCATTCGAAATCCGTTTGTTCAATCTCCGCGACGTGAAGGGCTTGAGTCAAACAGCCCTCAACCTCCACCTCGATCTGTACCACGGTTATGTCGAGCAGGTGAACGCGCTTCTGGAAGTGTTGCAGCCGCACGAGTCACCTGCACAAGCTGTGGCGCTCACGCGAGAAGCCGCAGTGCGGCGCTTTCCCTTCGAATACAACGGTATGGTGCTGCATGAGCTGTTCTTCGAGCAGCTCTCGGGCAACAAGGGGCGCCCGCCGCACGAACGAGGTCCGTTGGCCGAAGCGGTAGGACATGCGTTCGGCGGCTTCGACGGCTGGCGCAAGGATTTCGAGAAGCTCGCCGCCACCCGCGGCGTCGGTTGGGTGATGACGGTTCGCGAGAAATCCGGCGGCACCCTGTACAACACCTGGGTGGACGAACATCAGTGGGGCACCACCGCGGGCACCGAAGTGATCTTCCTGCTCGATGTCTGGGAGCACGCTTACCTGCTCGACTTTTCACCGAAACAGCGCGCCGACTACCTGCAAGCGGTGTTCGACAACGTGGACTGGAGCGTGGTCGAGTCGAGGATGCGTTAGAGCTTCGCCCGCGCCGTAGTAATCTCGTTAGGCGGGCGCGATGCGCACCCTTGCGGTTGCCGCGGGCCGGCGCGCCGGGCCCAGCCAGGGCAATATCGCGATACACAGCACACCGATCGCGGCATCGAGGAACAACGTGGTCGGATATCCGAAGTCGGCGACCGAGAGCCCTTGCCATGTCGCCGTGTACGACGTGGCGAGATTGCCGAATGCCATGTAAGCCGTGAATTGAGTGGCGGCCACCGCCGGCGTAGTGATGTCCATGAAGAGTGCGGTCGACGAGCCGTACGTGAGTCCCTGCAGGAATCCGTATGTGACGCACAGCCACCAGAACGTATTGACGAGCTGCGCATCGCCGACGATGCCGACCTGGCTTGGATCCACGGGCATGATGTGCCCCGCCGCACGCATGGTGAGTGCGAGCCACACGGTGGGTATCGCTGTCAGCAGCACGAACAGCGCGATCATGCGACGTCGACCATATCGGTCGGACATCCAGCCGCCGACCACGCAGCCGAGTGCGGACATCAGCGCCGACCACAATCCGATCGTGCCGATCGCTTCGTCGCCGAGGCCGAGTTCGACCGCGAGGTTCGATTGCAACGACAGCGACAGGGCATACGCGCCGAGTGGCAGAATGGCGAACACGACACCGAGTGCAGCGGCGCGCGTGCCGGTGAACGCGCGCCATGCGGCCCGCAGAAATTCCCGCAGTTCCCGCGCGATTCGCGCCGCGCGCGTCTCCTGCGCGGCACCGATCAGCCACGGCACTTCGACAGTAGCGTGTTCCCTCAGCCGCCACGACACGCCGACGAGAATCAGCGCCATCAATCCCACCGCGATGAAGTAGGTGCTTTCGAACGGCAGCGAGGCGCCGAGCAGCAGAATGCCGGCGCCTCCCACGGCCTGGCCAACAGACTGTCCGGCGAACATGAAACCATTCGCGGTGCCGCGTTCCTCGGGCGGTAGCACTTGAACCGCGAGTGCGTCGATCGCTACGTCCTGCGCTGCGGCACATACGTTGTGCGCAAAGATGATTGCCGTGAACAACGCGGTGGCCGTCGTGAAATCGATCGGCGTGGCCGCGAGCAGCGCGAGCATCATTGCGATCTGCGCGCCGACGATCCACGTCCGTCTTCGGCCGAACTTGTCCGACGTGATCGTGTCGACGACAGGCCCGAACACCCATTTGAATGCCCACGGCAGATACAGCGATCCGACATACGCGCCGATGACCGCTGGATCGAGGCCTTCGCGCCGCATGTGTGTGGCGATCACCGTGGCAGTGAAGCCGAGTGGGATGCCTTCGGAGACGTATAAGAGGAAGAAGGAGAGGAGGCGTCCGGCGCGGGTCGCGAGTGGATCGGCCCAGTAACCGGAAAGGCCAGTCGGCATACATGCGCATTTCAAATGGAATGCGCGAGACTAACTCAAAATGTCACGGCCCATCACTTGTCGATAACGCAATGCCGGGAGGACGGCCCTATACGGCTCCGCTGAGCCGTGCGGCGCGTTGCACGAGCAGGTCTCGCTCGCGCGCGTTGTTGGCGAGTGCGGCCGCGCGTTCGAACTCCACACGCGCTTCGGCATTGCGGCCCAGCTTCTCGAGGAGATCGCCGCGCACGCTAGGCAACAGGTGGTAGTTCGCGAGCGATGCATCGCCGGCCAGCTCGTCCACCAACTCGAGGCCTGCGGCCGGGCCGAACGCCATGGCAACGGCGACGGCACGATTCAGTTCGATGATCGGCGATGGAGCAATCTGCGCGAGTGCATCGTATAGCGCGACGATGCGCGGCCAATCGGTTTCGTCAGGAACACGTGCGCGCGCGTGACACGCTGCGATAGCGGCCTGCACCGCGTACGGTCCCAGTCCGCCGCGTGCATCGCCCAGCGCTTCCGCTCTCGACAGCGCGACGAGACCGCGCCTTATCAGCAACGAATCCCAGCGCGACCGATCCTGATCGAGCAGCAACACCGGTTCGCCGTGTGGCCCAACGCGCGCGCGCAGGCGCGATGCCTGGATTTCCATCAGCGCGACCAGGCCGTGCACCTCGGAGTCGTCGATGGCGAGCCCAGCCAGTATCCGACCGAGCCGCAATGCTTCTTCGCACAGAGCAGGGCGCATCCAGTCATTGCCGGCCGTCGCGGCATAACCTTCGTTGAAGATGAGATAGATCACTTCGAGAACGGATGCGGTTCGCACCGCCAGTTCTGATGTGGCCGGCACTTCAAACGGCACGCGCGCCTCTGTCAGGGTTCGCTTCGCGCGGACGATGCGCTGTGCGATCGTTGCTTCGGGCACCAGAAACGCGCGCGCGATTTCTCGTGTAGTCAGTCCGCCGAGCATACGCAGCGTCAGTGCAGCGCGCGCTTCGCGCGACAACACCGGGTGACACGCGATGAATATCAGCCGCAACAGATCGTCGCCGATCGGATCGTCGAACGCCGCATCGGTGGATGCTGCAAGATTTGCGGCGGCGTCCTCGAGCGCGGCTTCGGTCTCGTACGTCAGTGCGTCTTGCTTGCGCTCGTGCAGCGAACGCCGCCGAATCCAGTCGATTGCGCGGTGCTTCGCAATGGCGGTCAACCACGCGGCGGGTCGTTCGGGCACGCCCTGCACCGGCCATTGTTCGAGCGCCGCAACGAGCGCGTCCTGCGCGAACTCTTCGGCGAGGCCGACGTCGCGCAGGATGCGCGCGAGTCCCGCGATGATGCGTGCAGACTCGATGCGCCACACCGCTTCGACCGTCCGATGGATGTGTTCCGTGTCGGCCACGTCGGTGCGCGCGTTCGAGTCAGGTGTAGCACGGACCGAATTCGCGCACCTCTACGGTGGCCCACTCGGCCGCGGGACATTCGCGCGCCGCCGCGACCGCCTGATCGCGCGTCTCGCATTCGAGCAGATAGAAACCACCGATTATTTCCTTCGCTTCGGCAAAAGGTCCATCCATCAACGTCGGCTTGCCGTCGCGCACACGCACGCGCGTGGCGGTTTCGTCCGAGCGCAGCGACTGGCTCGCAACGAGCTGGCCGCGCGAGCGGAGGGAATCGGCGAATCGCAGCATGCGCTCGTGCAGTTGGCGACCGGCGGCGTCGCTGCGCTCGCGACGCTGACCGGCCGGTTCGACGATCAGCAACATGTACTGCATGGCGTCCTCGGCGCTTGAGGGTTCAGCATCGTAACGGCAGCGTGGTTCAGGCGGTGAGCTGTATCGTCCAACCCACGCCGAAGCGGTCGGTCAGCATGCCGAAACGCGGCGCGAAGAACGTCTTCTCGAGCGGCATTCGCACCTGACCGCCTTCGGCGAGCCCGTTGAAGATCCGTTCGACTGTGGCGCCGTCCGAGAGCGACAGCGACAGCGAGAATCCGCGGAAGCCGGGTTCCGCAGTCGGTCCGTCCGTCATCAGCACCATCGATTCGCCGATGCGGATGGCCGCGTGCATCACCTTCTTCTCCATACCGGGCGGCAGCCTGCCGGGTTCCGGCGGTTCCGGGCTCTCGCCGAAGCGCATCAGCATCTCGACCTTTGCGTCGAGTACGCGCCGATAGAGCTCGACGGCTTCCTCGCAACGACCGTTGAAGAAAAGGTATGGCTGTATTTCCATGTGTCAGTCCTCCGTGATGTGCGGCCTACTTACCGGCCGGTGGAGAGTTGTGCAGTGCGCTCGCGCAACCGCTCTTCCTGCGCGCGCAGTTCCGGCGTCAGTTCAGCGCCGAAATCGTCGGCTTCGAACACCGGTCGCAGTTCGACGATCGATTCCGCGCCCGTGGGGTTCGGGCAGCGCTTGATCCACTCGACTGCTTCTTCCATCGACTTCACCTGCCACAACCAGAACCCGGCGATCAGTTCTTTCGTTTCGGCGAACGGTCCGTCGATGACCGTGCGTTGGGTACCCGAAAAGCGCACGCGTTTGCCTTTGGAAGTGGGATGCAGACCTTCGCCGGCGAGCATCACGCCCGCCTTCGCCAGGGCCTCGTTGTACTTGCCCATTTCGGTGAGCAGTTCCTCGCTCGGCATCACGTTTGCTTCGGTGTCGCTGTTTGCCTTGATCAGTACCATTACGCGCATGTCCGTCTTCTCCTGTTGGTGAGGTCTGTTGTAGAGCACGGCTGCTCTTACAGGTACGTCGAACGGCTTCTCGGAAGATCGACACGTGTTGAAAAAAAAGTTCCGAGGCGGATGCGGTGGTCCGGGACGGAACTACTCGGCAGAGCTGCTACCCGCGACCCGCAGCTTCGGTGCGGCCTGTGCGCAAGCGCGCGTGCAAATCGTTAAGATTCCACCTTCAGCCGGGTTTTGTTGCCGAACGAGCCCGCCAAGGCGCGGCGGCCAACAGCATCAATTCGAGGAGTAGAGATGAGCAGTAAAGAACAGCAAAGCGCGGAGCGCGATGCGGGAAGACAGTTCGACGTGATCGTCGTGGGCGCCGGATTTGCCGGCATGTACCTGCTGCACCGCCTGCGTGGCATGGGATTGACTGCGCGCGTGTACGAAGCGGGCGACAGCGTCGGCGGTACGTGGTACTGGAACCGTTATCCCGGTGCGCGCTGCGATGCCGAGAGCCTCGCGTACTCGTACTCGTTTTCGAACGAGCTCGAGAACGAGTGGAACTGGTCGGAGCGGTATGCGACGCAACCGGAGATACTGCGGTACGCGGAGTACGTTGCCGACAAGTTCGATCTCAAGCGCGACATCCGTTTCGAGCGTCGCGTAACGAGTGCGCGCTATGACGATCGCAGCAACCTGTGGACCGTCGAAACCGACCGCGGCGATCGCGCCACTGCACGGTTCTGCGTCATGGCAACGGGGTGTCTCTCCGTGCCGCAGGAGCCGCAGATCGCCGGGCTCAAGGAATTTGCAGGCAATCTGTATTGGGCTAGCCGCTGGCCGCATCAGAGCGTGAGCTTTGCGGGCCAACGCGTCGGTGTGATCGGCACCGGCTCGTCGGCCATTCAGGCCATTCCGGTGATCGCGGAAACTGCGGGCCATCTGACGGTGTTCCAGCGCACGCCGAATTTCAGCGTGCCCGCGTGCAATGCGCCGCTAGACCCTGCGTTCGTCGAGGCGTTCAAAGCGAACTATCCGGCGCACCGGCAGAACCATCGGCTCGGCATGGGCGCCGGTTTCGGCGACCTGCAGATCGAACCGCACCCGGGCGGACCGGTGCTCGAAACAGCGGCCGGAAAATCGGATTCGGAGATTCGCGCGTTGCTGGAAAAGACCTGGCGCATCGGCGGGGCGAACTTCATCGGCACGATCGCCGACACGATGATGAACCCGGAGACGAATCGCATCGTTGCCGACTTCGTGCGCGACAAGATTCGGGCGGCCGTGAAAGACCGTGCCACCGCTGATGCGTTGTGCCCGACGTCGCATCCGATCGGCACGAAGCGCATCTGCGTCGATTCGAACTACTACGAAACCTACAATCGCCCCAACGTGAAACTGGTTAACCTGCGTACGAATCCCATCGAGCGCATCACGCCGAGTGGCATTCGCATGGCCGACGGCACGTTGCACGAACTCGATACGCTGGTGATGGCGACAGGCTTCGACGCGATGACCGGCGCGCTGTTGCGCATCGACGTGCGCGGGTCGGGTGGTGTGTCGCTGGCGGAGAAATGGGCGGCAGGTCCGCGTACGTATCTCGGCATCGGCATGGTCGGTTTTCCGAACCTGTTCACCATCACCGGCCCCGGCAGCCCGTCGGTGCTGAGCAACATGCTGGTCTCGATCGAACAACACGTCGACTGGACCGTCGATTGCATCGACTACATGCGCAAGCACGGTCATCGGCGCATCGAACCGGTGCCGAGTGCCGAGGATCAGTGGGTGGACCACGTGAATGAGGTGGCGAACGCTACTTTGTTTCCGCAGGGCGGGTCGTGGTATCTCGGCGCCAACATTCCGGGTAAGCCGCGGGTGTTCATGCCGTACGCGGCGGGCGTTGGTGTGTATCGGGAAATCTGCGACCGCGTGGCGGCTAACGGCTACGAAGGATTTGCATTCGGCGCGTGAGCGCCTTGTGGTAGTTTGCGCGTCGAATTTCAGACGCCAACGCTTTTTCGGAGGGTGAGATGTCGAAACAGAAAGATCGGCCGACGGTTGGCACGGATGGGCGCCCGCTGCCTGTGCTGCCGCCCGACCGCGACGCACGGGTGTGGGCGCGGCTCGTTCGCGTGATGTTCTATACGCCGGGCTTCCTCGCATTGTTGTTGATCAAGGCGGGCGAGCCGGCGGCGTTCGGTATCACGGTGGAACTGTTGATGCTCGCGAGCGGCGCGGCCATCGTCGGCGGCTTGTTCATCGGCACTCAGTCGGGCGGCGACCTTTCCTCGAGGGTCGGCACTTGGAGCGGCGCGCTCGTTCTCGAACTGCTCGCGACCGTACCGTTCCTTTGCGCGGTGCCGTCGCTGTTCCACCAGCTTGCCAACAGCACTCTGCTGCACCCGAAAGCCGGTGATGCGGTCGACGTTGCGCTCGGCCCGTCCGAAATACTGCCCGCGGTCGCGATTCTGCCGTTCATGCTCTATCAGCTCGCCGGGTTCGGCACGCTGCACTACGTCGTGTCGAAGACCATGAACTGGGTCATCAACGGCGGCATTCTGGTGCTCATCATCGCAAGCTACATCGCGAACCGGATGGGCAACTTCGTCGAAGAGCGGATGTTCGTGGGTGCGCTGGTACTGGCGATGGCCGCCACGGTCTTTTACGGGGTGACGAAACTGCGCTCGATGCAGGCCGACTTCGACGCGCGCGCTCCTGCAAAGGAACCAAAGGAACCCAAGGCCTGACGATCAGACGGCGCGGGCTTGCGCGCCAAGCGGCCGGCGACAGATTCGTCCAGCGCCTGAAAGCGCGCGTGAACCTCGGGTACCTTGGCGCATTCGAGCATCCCGCCGGAATGCTGTTGTGGCCCGCACGCGGTCGTTGGGTTGCTGCTTCCGTGTAGACGCCGCGAACCGACCTGCTTAGCCGCCGAGGTTGAGTTCGATGCGCGGCATGGCCAGGCGCTTCATGCGCCTGTTCGTGCAGATCCGCCATCGCTTTGC
>CAZLDA010000119.1:0-8809 GCA_964557875.1 uncultured Pseudomonadales bacterium
GAGATCGTCGGCTGAGGGGAGAGCAGATGACGTTTCGTGTTCTGTGGCCGGTCATGCGCTGGCCTGATGACTGGCGTATCGAGAGCGAAGCCGTCGGCGAAGGTGTGCGCGCGGAGTTCGTCGACCGATTCGAGAACGTGTCGGACGATCAGTGGCGCAACTGCGATGCCATCGTGGCTGGAGTCGATGTGCCTGCTCAGTACCGCGCGAAGCTCCAGAAATGCCGCATCTTCGTGAAGCCGGCGGTCGGCTTCGACAACATCGACCTGAAGGCTTGGGGCGAACTCGGCATTCCGGTATGCAACGTGCCCGACTACGGCACGATGGAAGTGGCCGATCACGCGATGGCGTTGATGCTGACGCTGATGAAAGGTATCGAGTTCCATACGTTCGAGCTGCGTGCGAATCCGAATGGCAACTGGCGGCCAGCGCTGAATCCGTACGGCAAACGCTTGTCGGCATGCACGTTCGGTGTGGTGGGCATCGGACGAATCGGCACCGCCGCCGCGCTGCGCGCCAAGGCGTTCGGCATGGACGTGGTGTTCTACGACCCTTACGTGAGCAACGGCGTCGATCTGGCGTTAGGCATCCGCAGAGTGCACTCGCTCGAAGGTCTGTTCAGCCAGAGCGATGTCGTTAGCGTGCACGTGCCGCTGTCGGATCAAACGCGCAAGCTCGTGGGTGCCAAAGCGTTCGCCGCTTCCAAGCCGGGATTGATTCTGGTGAACACCGCGCGTGGCGAAGTCATCGATCTCGACGCGCTGTACGACGCGATGCGCGACAACAAGGTACAGGCAGCAGGTCTCGATGTTCTGCCGGTGGAACCGGCAGACCCGGAGCACCCGCTGATCAAGGCATTTGCTGCGCACGAAAAGTGGATTGCTCACCGGCTCGTGCTGACGCCGCATTCGGCATTCTTCACGCCGGAGAGCGTATTCGACATGCGCGCAAAGAGCGGCGAGGTGGCAGCTACATTCTTGCGTGAGGGTCGCTTGCAGAACTGCGTCAACGAGCGGTTCCTCGCCCGCAAGTAGAACCAACCAACGACCGATTCAAGGGGCCGCCCAGGTAGGCCTCGTTCTTTCAACGATGGGGGATGGATGAAACACGCTTTTTGGTGGACTTGTGTCTGTTTATTGCTGTCGTTTGCGTCTGCCGCGCGCGGCGCCGACGTCGATCGGACGATTTTGCCGATTCCGGAACCCGAAGTACCGATGTACACGGAACTCGACGCCCGCAACGCCAAGCCGCCGCCGCGGTTTGAAGTCAAAGCACCCCAAGGTGCGCCGAACGTAGTGATCGTGCTGCTCGACGACATCGGCTTCGGCCAGTCGAGTGCATTCGGCGGGCCGGCGCGTATGTCGGCGCTCGATGCGCTTGCGCAGCAAGGTATCCGCTACAACAACTTCCACACCACCGCGCTGTGCTCGCCCACTCGCACTGCGTTGCTGACGGGGCGCAATCACCACGTCAACAACGCCGGCGCCATCATGGAACTGGCGACCGCGTTCCCCGGTAACACCGGCATCCGTTCGCAGGCGATCGCACCGCTTGCAGAGATGTTGCGCATGAACGGCTACAGCACGGCGGCGTTCGGGAAGTATCACGAGACGCCGCCATGGGAAGTGTCAGTGTCGGGTCCGTTCGATCGATGGCCGACGCATTCGGGTTTCGACAAGTTCTACGGTTTCATTGGCGGCGAAACGAACCAGTGGGCGCCGGCGGTGTTCGACGGCACCGTGCGCGTCGAGATACCGCAGGATCCGAACTACCACTTCACCGTCGACATGACGAATCAGGCGATCAATTGGATGCAGGCGCAGCACTCGCTGACGCCCGACAAGCCGTTCTTCGTCTACTTCGCACCGGGCGCCACACACGCGCCGCACCACGTACCGAAGGCGTACATCGACCGCTATAAGGGCGAGTTCAATCAAGGCTGGGACGAGCTCAGAAAGGAAACGTTTGCGCGCCAGAAAAAGATGGGCGTGATTCCGAAGAGCGCCGAGCTGACGCAGCGTCCCTCACAGATTCCATCGTGGGAATCACAGACGCCGCAGCAGCAGAAGGTGGAGGCGCGGCAGATGGAAACGTTCGCCGGGTTTGCCGAACACACCGACGAACAGGTCGGCCGCCTTGTGGCAGCGCTCGACACGATGGGCGTGCGCGACAACACGTTGTTCATCTACATCGTCGGCGACAACGGCGCGAGCGCAGAAGGTGGGCCGGAAGGTTCGTACAACGAGATGATGAGTTTGAACGGCATCATCGCGACGGACGCGATCAACGCGCCGCACATCGACCGCTGGGGTGACCCGACGACCTTCCCGCACTACGCGATTGGTTGGGCGTGGGCCGGCGATACGCCGTTCCAGTGGACCAAGCAGATCGCCTCCCACTACGGCGGCACGACGAACGGCGTGGTCATCCGCTGGCCCGCGCACATCAAGGCGAAGAACGAGTTTCGCTCGCAGTTCACCTACGTCACCGACGTAGCGCCCACAGTGCTGGAAGCTGCGGGGATTCCGTTTCCGACGTCGGTCAACGGCACGAAGCAGCGGCCGTTCGACGGCACGTCGATGATGTACTCATTCGACGATGCAAAGGCGAAAGAGACGCATACGACCCAGTATTTCGAGATGTTCGGCAACCGCGGCATCTATCACGACGGCTGGACCGCCTCGACGAGGCACTCGATTCCCTGGCTGCTTGTGCAGAATCCGCGGCTCGATAAAGACGTGTGGGAGCTCTACAACGTTGCCAACGACTTCAGTCAGGCGCACGACCTCGCGGCCAAGAATCCGGCCAAGCTGAAAGAGTTGCAGGACCTCTTCATGAAGGAAGCGGTGAAGAACCACGTATTGCCGATAGACGACCGGCGGTCCGAGCGGTTCGACCCGATCATCGCGGGACGTCCGGACCTGATGGGCACGCGCACGTCACTGACGGTCTTCCCCGGCATGATCGGCATCAACGAAAACGCATTCATCAATACCAAGGGCCGTTCTTACACCATCACGGCACCGGTTGAGTTGACCGACTCGAACACGCACGGAGTGATCATCGCGCAAGCCGGCAGATTCGGTGGCTGGACGCTATACATGAAGGACGGTCGGCTGCACCACGAGTACAACTTCTTCGGTGTGGAGCGCACCAACATCGCCTCTGATAAACCGTTAGCTGCCGGTAAACACGAGTTCCGGTACACGTTCATCGCCGACGCGCCGAAACCTGGAACAGGCGGAAAGTGCGAACTCTATGTAGATGGGCAGAAAGTGGCAGAGGGGACCATTCCGAAGACGCAGCCGTTCCTGTTCTCGGCAGACGAAGGCGCCGATGTCGGCCGGGACCTGGAGACGGCGGTTTCCAACGACTATGCGCAGGGGAACAATGCGTTCAGCGGACGCATCGAACGCGTCACGATCGACATTGCGCCCGGCGCGACGGCGGTCAGTGCTCGATCTGACCCAGATTGACGTGCAGCACCGAGCCGTTGACCACCGGGTTGTGTGCCGCCCAGTGCAACGTCTCCGCGATTTCTTCGGGTGCGATCAAGCGGCCGTAAGCGGACATTGATCGCACCTCGTCGCGCGCCTCCGCCGGCACGTGCTCGCGGAACATTTCGGTGTCGGTGAAGCCAGGACAGATGCACGCCGTGTGAATTTCGCGGCCGACGAGGTCTTGGCACATCGCGCGCATCATTCCGACCATCGCGTGTTTGCTGACGACATAGCTGAAGCTGTGCGGCACTGCTTTTTCCGACAGCGTCGAGCCGACGTACAGCACCGAAGATCCGCGGTGCATGAATGGAAGTGTGAAATAGTTCAGCGTGTTCGGCGCAACGAGGTTCACTTCGAACACTTCGCGCAAACGATTGCTCGGTGTTTCCACAGCGGTGTCGTTGTCGAGGCGTGCGGCGTTGTGGATCAGTACGATCCGTTCCGCGTCGCTCAACAACTGTCCGAGCTGCCCGGAGATGTTGTCCAGGAAGCGCGGTGTGGCGAGATCACAATTGATGTGCGTAACCTTCGCGAGCGGACAACGCCGACGCGACAGATTGACCACATCGTAGCCCCCGTCGGCAAATCGCCGCGCGGTGGCGAGGCCGATGCCGGCACTGGCACCGGTGATCAACAACAATTTCATGGGCGACTCCAGCGGCAAGAGGCCCACTGACCGGGGCCGGAGGAAACGCGTACGTTCATGGATTCGATAGGTTGCCGGCGCAGTTCCGCGTCGGCGCCGAGACGGATCGCGAACCATCGAGCGAATTCTTCGACGGTGGCATTGCGGATCGGCAACAGCAGTGCGTCGCGTTCGAGGAACGGAATGCGTTCATCGGCGAAACACACGATCAGATAGCCCGCTTCTTTGGTGAACGTGAGGTGCGGCGATTGCGCCGGCAGCAGCACGCGCTCGTCGAGTTCGTCGCACAGCGCCATCAATCGGTCTTTGACCACGTTGTAGTCGAACGCGAGACCGTTCGGGCCGACGGTGGTATCCAGCGAGCAACTGACGTCGAAGTTGTGACCGTGCAGGTTCTCGCGTTCAGTGGCGGAGAAGATCGTGAAGTGCGCTGCGGAGAAGTGCAGATAGTCCTTCGTAATCTCGATCGTCGTTGCCATCGACGGCGACGGCGACTGCGCGGGTTGCGATTTCGGCGTAGTGGCGGGTTTAGACATGACGTTTTGATGCTACTCAGCTTTGTATTCGATGAACAGCAGCGTGAACCGCAAGAGATGTAACCGCAGTTGAATCGAAAACGCGTCCTTGCGTAGAGTGGTTGCGTACGGTGTGGCGTTCTCGGGGGAGGGGGAAGAACGATGCGTATCGATGCGGCCGCCGCAGGTATGTCTGCGCGCGCTCTCGGCAAAATCAGCGACCATCTGATGCAGCGCTACATCGAGCCCGGCAAGATCGCGGGGGCGTTGCCGGTGGTGTTTCGCAAGGGCTCGCTCGCGTATTGCGAACCGCTGGGTCGTATGGACGTCGAGCGCGACAAGCCCATGCGCGAAGACACGATCTTCCGCATCTATTCGATGACGAAGCCGATCACCAGCGTCGCGCTGATGATGTTGTACGAGGACGGCCGGTTTCAGCTGAACGACCCGGTCCACCGGTTCATTCCGCAATGGCGCGATCTCGCGGTATATCAGGCCGGTGTGGTGCCGAACTTCGTCACGCGGCCCGTCGAACGTGCGATGACGGTGAAGGACCTGTTCACGCACATGTCGGGCCTCACGTACGGCTTCATGAACAGGACCAACGTCGATCACGCCTATCGCAAACTCGGTGTCGGCGCGGGCGAGGGCGCAACGTTGCGCACCATGATCGATACGTTGGCGAAGTTGCCGCTCGAGTTTTCGCCGGGTACGCGGTGGAACTACTCCGTGGCGAGCGACGTGCTCGGATATCTCGTCGAGGTGATGTCGGGGATGTCGTTCGACGCCTACCTGCGTACGCGTATCTTCGAACCACTCGGCATGAAGGACACCGGGTTCACGGTTCCGGAGAACGACGTAAGTCGCTTCGCGGCGAACTACAGCCGCGGCGCGAACAAGACACTGCGGCGCGAGGACGACCCTCGAGACAGCATCTATGTGCGACCGCGGACGTTCTACTCGGGCGGTGGCGGATTGGTGTCTACGGCGCATGACTACCTGAGGTTCTGCCGCATGCTGGTGAACGGCGGCGAACTCGACGGCGTGCGGATTCTCGGCCGCAAGACGATCGAACTGATGACCTGCAATCACCTGCCTAACGACGACGATCTGACGCGCTGGGCGCTCGGCAGCTTCTCCGAGACCGCCAACGAGGGTTATGGGTTCGGCCTCGGCTTCTCCATCAACTTGGGTCCCGGTCGAACAGCCACGATCGGTTCGAAAGGCGAATACGCGTGGGGCGGCGCGGCGAGCACCATCTTCTGGGTCGACCCCGCCGAGGAGCTGGTGGTGATTCTGATGACGCAGTTCATGCCTTCCGCGACCTTCAACTTCCGCGGCCAACTGAAAACGTTGGTGTACCCGGCGATTGTCGATTGACGCGGCACTCTATTTCGCAGGCGCGCGTACCACGTAAACTCGCCGCAATGAAAACGTTAGTTCGATCCGCACTCTGGCTGTCGCTGTTACCTGCGATGGCGTGCATCGCGGCCGATGTGCCCACGTTCCAGAGCGGCGAGTACCGGGTGACCACCAGTTTCGGCGACAGTCAGGCGCTCGAGAAGAAGGTGTGCCTTACCGACTACGCCGACTGGTTCGGCTCGCTGCGCGACGACTTCAAGGAACGCGGCTGCAATCTGGTTGCGGCAGGCCAGGAAGACTCGGTGTTTCGTTACCTTCTGGACTGCACGAACGGAACCAGGGGTGCGCTGGCGGTGACCCAGTTCAGCGAATCGCATTTCGAGTCGCGCGCCGAAGTGGAATTGCCGATTGGCGGTTTCACTCAGACGATCTCGATGCGCGACGTCGCGACACGAATCGGCGAGTGTCCGCCGGAATAATGCGCGTGGCCGGTGCGAACCGCGTTGCGTTCGCCCCAATGCTGTGCGGTTTCGGTGCGCGGTGTGCTGCATTGCGTACACTTGATCCGTCGTTCTTCGCGAGGCACTCGCTCGCAACCCGCTAAAACGCTGATGTTTCCTGCATCGAACGAGTCGTCAAGCAGAGTTGGCCCGGACCTTGCAATTCCCAGGACAGGCGGCAGTGCACGACGTGACTCTCTCCCCCCTCGTCGGCACGTCTTGCGTGCTCTCACCCCAGGCGTCGTGCCTGCCGCCTCCCCCTAGATTCTGATGACTAGAGTCGGATGAACTAGATCGCTGATGGACTTCGACGGAGGCAACGATGCACAAACTGGGAATCACCGATGCATCGTTTCTCTACATGGAAAGTCCGTCGAATCCGATGAACATCGGCTCGGTGCAGTTGCTGGACGTGCCGCAGCGCGATGGCTTCTTCAATGAGCTGAAGCTCTATCTCGCCGATCGCGTTCGCGCGATCCCCTTCATGTGCAGGCGGTTGAAGTCGACGCCGTTCACGCTCGATCAACCGGTGTGGGTCGATGATCCGACGTTTGCGATAGACAACCATGTCACGCGCGTGGTGCTCGGTGCGCCGGGTACGTGGCTGCAACTCGAAGCGATGGTGGCGCGTCTGCACGAAACGCCGTTGCCACGCGACAGACCGTTGTGGGCGTTCTACTACATCGAAGGACTCGAGACGGGTCAGGTGGCGTGGTTCTGCAAGTACCACCACGCCTGCATCGACGGCATGGCAGGACAGGCGATCATCGACGTGCTGTTCTCGCGCGATGCCGACACTGATCCGCCGGTTGCGCCGCCGGCCGCGCCCGAGCCGGAGCCGGGTGCCCTGGATCTCCTGTTCGACGCGGCACGATCGCTGATCGACCAGAGTTTCGGCTGGGCGTCGCGTCTGGAAAGCCAGCGCAAAGCGGTTGGGCGTCTGTTCGACCGCGTGATGAAGGGCCAGAACGGACTCGGCGCGCTTTATGGCGATGCTCCGCGCACTCCGTTCAACTGCGCGATCAGCCCTTACCGTGCCTGGTCCGCCGCTTCGTTGCCCTTGCCGGAGCTGAAAGCCGTTGCGCGATCGAAGGGCGCGACACTGAACGATGCCGTCATGGCGGTGTGTGCGGCCGGGTTGCGTCGTTACCTGCTGCGCCACAATGCACTACCCGCAGCCGCGTTGCGTTGCGGTGTTCCGGTGTCGCTGCGTGCGCCGGGTGATACCAGCATGAGCAATCAGGTGACGATGCTGGTGGCTTCGCTCGCTACCGACGTGGCGGATCCGGTCGAACGAATGCTCGCAATCAAAGCGTCCATGCAGGTCGGCAAAGGTGTGGTCGCCGATACGGGTGCGTTGCAACCGGAAGACCTGCACGTGCCGGGGTTGCCGGCGATGATGTCGACCGCGTCATTGTGGGCGGAACGATTTCGGCTCGCCGACTTCATGACCCCGATGGTCAACGTAGTGATCTCGAACGTGCGCGGCCCCGCGCGCACGATGTATCTGCACGGCGCGGCGATGCGCAGTCACTTTCCGGTATCGATTCCGTCGCACTCGATCGCGCTGAACCTCACGGTGCAGACGTACGTCGATCGGGTGGATCTCGGCGTGACCGCGTGCCTCGAAGCCGTTCCGGACGTCGGTGCCTTGCGCGACGACATCGTTGCGGGATGGCTCGAACTGAAAGCCGCGGCATTGCCGTCGCTTCCGTTGCCGACCAAGGCCGAGAGCCCGCTGCTGGAAACCGTGCTGATCGATCCCAGTACTATCGGGGCGCGTGCGGCCTGAGAAGCGGGCCCTCAGGAAAGCGCTTCCACCAATTCGCGGAGATTGCGGAACGTCCATTTCGGCGCTGCATCCGACGCAGGCGTTGCGCCGCTGCCGTGGCCGTCGTGCCGGTCGATCCACACCGTGTCGAAGCCCATCGCTTTTGCCGGCGCAATGTCGTGAAACAGGCTTTGTGCCACGTGCAGGATCCGCTCTTTCGGCACGCCGATCCGTTCGATGGCCGCCTTGAACACGCGTGGATCGGGCTTGTATGCGCCGACCTGCGCCGCCGTGATGACGTGATCGAAGTCGACGTTGAGCCGTGCTTGCGTGAGATCGAACAGATCGTTGTCGATGTTCGAAACGACCGCCAGCTGGAAGCGTGAGCCGAGCGCCTTCAGCGACTCGACCGTATCGGGGAAGGGCAGCCAGTCGCCGATGCTGTCGGGAAACGCTGCCAACGCATCTGCAGAGGGGTGGAAGCCGAGTCGCTCTCCCAGTGCGGTCAGTACGCC
>CAZLDA010000120.1:0-8803 GCA_964557875.1 uncultured Pseudomonadales bacterium
CGGCCGGCCGCTGCGCGCTGCTGCGGCACGTCGGTTCGGACGACACGCTGCAGGACACCGTGTCGTTCCTCTATTCGCAGTGGCTACCGCAGAGCGGCGAAGAACTGCGCGACTTCCCGCTGTTCTTCCAGCGCGTGCGTATGTTCCCTGTGGTACCCGAGCATGAAGCGATAACGGACGTTTTCCTGCCGCTCTCTTCCTACTGACTCATGTACCAGCCGCCGTTCGGCGAGATCACCTGGCCGGTCATGAACTTTGCTTCTTCGCTGGCGAGATAAACCGCCGCCCATGCGATGTCGTCCGGTTCGCCGATGCGGCCCTGCGGCGTTTGTGCGGCCAGCATCGGATGCATCGCCTCGAACGGCGACGTCATGTCGGTGAGGATCCAGCCCGGTGCAATCGCGTTCACGCGAATGTTCCGGTCGGCCACTTCGTGTGCCAACGCGCGTGTAAAGCCGAGGATCGCCGCCTTCGCCGTGCAATAGGCAGTACCGCCGCCGCGGCCGAACGTGCCCATGATGCTGCCCATGTTGATGATCGCGCCCGAACGTTGCGGCGTCATGATCTTCAGCGCTTCGCGGGAACAGAAGAACGTGCCGTCCACGTGCACGCCCATCATGCGGTGCCAGGCCTCGTCGGTCTCTTCGATCGTACTGTTGTCGGGTTCGACTGCTTCGCCGCGCGCCATCGCCTGCGCACGCTCCATGAATCGGGCGAGACGTTCGTTGTTGTCGTTGTTGCCTTCGAGGCCACTGATGCCCGCGTTGTTGACGAGAATGTCGAGGCGCGGCGTGATCCTGGCGATCTCCGCGAACATGCGCGTCACGTCCTTGGAGTCCGCCACATTGGCGGCGAAGCCCGATCCTTTCAGACCTCTCGCAGTGGCTTGTGCGGCGTCGAGATTGAGGTCGTTGATGATGACGGTTGCGCCTTCCTCGACGAAACGCCGCGCGATTGCGGCGCCGAGCCCGCGTGCCGCGCCGGTGATGAGAGCCGTTTTACCTTTGAGCCGGTTCATCGCTGCTCCTCACACGCCGTGGTCTTTGCGGTATTGCGCCCAACGCGCGAACGATTCGTTGATGGCCGAGCTGCGCGCGTCGACCATCGGCTTCAGGTCGGGGTGGGTGAAGATGTAGGGGTCATCGGCCTGGATCGCTGCCAGCACCATGTCGCCGACCACCGCCGGATCGAGCGCGCTCGCCATGATCTGCTGCATGCGTGCGGCCTGTTCCGCATCGCTGACGTCGGCCGTCAGCAGCTGCGTCGAGTTGTCCGTTTCGCCCTTCAGTTCATTGGGACGGTTGCGCCCGGAATTGAAGATGTTCGTCGTAACCACGCCCGGACACAGCACCGATACGCCGATGTTGTACTGCGCCAGATCGGCCCGCATCGTTTCCGACATGCCGACCACCGCGTACTTGGTCGTGTTGTAGACGCCGAGGCCGGGAATGGCGAATTGTCCTGCCATCGAGGCGGTGTTCACGAAATGGCCGCCTTCGCCGTGTTTCTTGATCCGCTCCACGAAGGTCTGCACGCCGTTGATCACGCCGGCGAGGTTCACGCCCATTACCCAGTCCCAGTCTTTGTATGTCATCGCGTCGATGCCGCCGCCGACGGCGACGCCCGCGTTGTTGCACACCACGTGCACCTTGCCGAACGCGGCTTCGGTGTCGCGCGCGGCCTGCTCCATGGCATCACGGTCGGTAACGTCTACCTTCAATGCGATCACTTCCGCATTCGTCTTCTTGAACTCGGCCACCACCCGATCGAGCGCCTCCTGCTCGATGTCGACGATTGCCACTTTCATGCCTGCGGCGGAGAACGAACGCGCCATCGCAAGTCCCATTCCGCTCGCGCCACCGGTAATGAATGCCACTTTTCCCGTAACGTCTTTCATTTCTACTTCCCCTCGATGAAATCGCTGGAAATTCTATAACGGAAGTCGTGTACCTGTCGCAGCGCCTGTTTTCGTTCCAGAAGCTTGTACCTGCATTCCAAAAGCGCAGAATGCGATCGAGCTTCGAAGGTGGGAGATCACATGGGCGAGTTGGCTTTGGCCGGAATATTGTTCATCGGTGCGCATCTCGGCGTCAGCAGCACGCCGCTGCGGGCGTCGCTGGTAGGTGCGATGGGCGATCGCGCTTATCTCGGCGTTTATTCGTTGATGGCGGCTGCGACGTTGGGCTTTCTGATATTCGCGTACAACCGCGCGTCGCATGCGGACTTCCTGTGGATACCCACCCCGGGTCTGCGCATGGTCCCGTTTCTACTGATGCCGATCGCCTTTACGTTTATGTTGGGGGGCTTCATGACGCGCAACCCTACGGCTGTGGGGCAGGAAGGCACGGTGAAGCAGGTGGGGCAGGGCGCAGGGCTAGTTCGTATTACACGCCATCCGTTCCAGTGGTCGGTGGTGTTGTGGTCGATCGGCCACGTTGCCGCGAATGGCGATGTCGCATCGCTGCTGTTCTTCGGCAGCCTCGGTATATTGTCGCTGTGGGGCAGCTTCCTGATCGACTCGAAGAAGGCGCGGACGATGGGCGCGGTCTGGACTGCGTTCGCAGCCGCGACGTCGAACATCCCGTTTCTGGCCATCGCGCAGTCGCGCAATCGTCTGGTGCTGAGCGAGCTCGCCTTGCCGCTGGTGGCCGGTTTCGTCGCGTTCGGTCTGGTCATGTGGGGACACCGGTTCGTTTCCGGCGTGCCCATCATCGGCCACTAGGCCAGCGCCTGATCCACCACACGCGCCAGCTGCGTGTGCCTTCCGGAGAAGAAGTGGTCGGCGCCGCTGATGGTTTCGATCGTCGCACCAGGCGACGCTTCGCGCGCCCAACCGGAAAGAGCCGTGCTGTCGACATAGTCGTCCTGGTCGCCGGCGATCACCGTGATCTTCGCGGCGGTTTCCGGTCGGGCCGCAAAGTCCATCAACGCGACCGGCGGCGCGATCAGCAATACGCCCCTCAGTTCGCCCGCTCGTTCGAGCGAACGCCATACGATGTTCGAACCGAACGAGTAACCCGCCAACCACGTCGGCAATCGATTGGTCTGATCGCGCAACCACGTCAGGGCCGCAAGCAGATCGTCCACTTCGCCGATGCCGTTATCGAATCGACCGGTGCTCGCTCCAACACCGCGAAAGTTGAAGCGCAGCGTTGCAAATGCATGACGGCGCGCAACGCCGTCCACCGTATCGACCACCGCGTCGTGCATACTGCCGCCATATTGCGGATGCGGATGACAGATCACGATCGCGCGTGTGGCCGAGGGGGAATGTTCCAGATGCGCCTCCAGGTGACCGGTCGGCGAAGGGATCATCGTCACTGAGAGTCTGTCTTCGGCATGGTTTCGTGATCGCGGACTGCATTTCTGCGTGGTCGGGGAACGATGCCGCGCGCATGCGGTCTGTGCAAGGTCAAAAACTTGAATTTGTACGAAGGCTGAGTACGCTTCGCACCGATTCCGATTGGCTCGCTTAGGAGACAGGGTAGTGATCAAAGCGGAACAGTTGACGCGTAGATACGGAGATTTCCTGGCCGTCGATCGCGTCGACTTCTCGATCGGACAGGGCGAAATAGTTGGCTTGTTGGGCCACAACGGTGCCGGCAAGACAACCATCATGAAGATGCTCACCGGCTATCTCGAGCCTAGCGGCGGCCGAATTCTGGTCGACGACATCGATGTGGCCGAGCAACCGAAACTGGTGCAACGCTCGCTCGGCTACTTGTCCGAAAGCCTGCCGCTCTATCCTGAGATGACGGTCGTCGACTATCTCGAATACGCCGCCGAGTTGCGCGGCGTCGCGCCGTCGGAACAGGCGAACGCAGTACGCGAGTCGGTGGAAGCGACCGAACTCGAATCGAAGGCGTTCGATGCGATTCACACGCTGTCGCGCGGCTATCGGCAACGCGTGGGGGTCGCACAGGCCATCCTGCACAAACCGCGTTTCCTCGTACTCGACGAACCGACCAACGGCCTCGACCCTTCGCAGACCCAGCATATGCGCGAACTGATCAAGCGCCTGGCGGGCAATGCAACCGTCATCCTGTCCACGCACATCATGCAGGAGGTCAACGCGGTGTGTGACCGCGCGATGATCCTGCGCAACGGCCGCCTGGTGCTGGACGAAACGCTCGCATCGCTGCGTCGCAGCGAACGATTGCTGATCGGCACCGACGCCGAACCCGATCGTGTCGCCACGGCGTTGCGCGGCATCGACGGTGTCGGCGCATCACCCGTTCGTAACGGCGCGCGACGCGTTGCGTTGCCGCTGTCGGGTGAAGTCGAAGCAACCGCCGCGCGGGTGGTAGCCGCGCTCGTTGCCGCGAACATTCACGTTTACTCGGTGGCGCCGGAGCAGCGCGATCTGGAAACGGTCTTCAGGGAAGTCAGCGACGCAGGAGAAGCCGCATGAACTGGGCCAGCATCAAGCGCATTGCCGCCAAGGAAATGTCGCTGTTCTTCTCTTCGCCCATCGGCTATCTGTTCCTCGCCGTCTTCCTGGTCTTCACGCTCTTCGTGTTCTTCTGGGTCGAGGCGTTCTTCGCACGCAACATCGCCGACGTACGGCCGATGTTCGAATGGCTGCCGCTGCTCCTGCTATTCCTCTGCAGCGCGTTGACGATGCGCATGTGGAGCGAAGAGCGGCGCTCCGGCACGTTGGAATTCGTATCGACGGTGCCGGTCAGCACGTGGTCGTTCGTGCTCGGCAAGTTCTTCGCCTGCTGGCTGCTGCTTGCGATCGCGTTGCTGCTCACGTTGCCGCTGCCGCTGACCGTCGCGTATCTCGGCAATCTCGATTGGGGTCCGGTGCTGGGCGGCTACGTGGCGGCATTGCTGCTTGGCGGTGCGTACATCGCGATCGGACTCACCATCAGCGCGCGCAGCGACAACCAGATCGTCAGTCTCATCGTGTCGACGATCGCGTGCGGCGCGCTGTATGTAGTCGGCAGTCCGCTCGTTACCGATCATGTCGGCAACGACGTGGCGAACTGGCTGCGCGGCATCGGCACCGGCGCACGCTTCGAATCGATCACGCGCGGCGTGCTCGATTTCCGCGATCTCTACTACTACGCGAGTCTGATTCTCGCGTTCCTGGCGCTGAACGTATTCGCGCTCGAGCGGCAACGTTGGGCGAAAGACGGCGATCACCAGCGACACAATGCCTGGCAGATGGGCATCGGCCTCGTCGTTGCGAATCTGCTGGTTGCGAATCTCTGGCTCGCGAGTTTCACGTCGGCGCGCATCGACGTTACGAAGGGGCGGTTGTATTCGATTTCGCCGGCGACTGCGAACTACATCGACCAACTGCACGAGCCGCTGCTGATCCGCGGTTACTTCTCGTCGAAGACGCATCCGTTGCTGGCGCCGTTGGTGCCGCAGCTCAAAGATCTGCTGACGGAATTCGAGGTGGCGGGCCACGGCAAGGTGCGCGTCGAAATCGTCGATCCGGCGAAGAAACCCGAAGCCGAAGACGAGGCGAACAACAAATACGGCATCCGGCCGAATCCATTCCAGGTGGCGGACCGGCATCAGTCCAGCCTCGTGAACTCCTACTTCGATGTGCTGGTTCAATACGGCGATCAGTTCGAAGTGCTCGGTTTCCGCGATCTCATCGAGGTGAAGGTGGCCGGTGAGTCGGATCTCGACGTACAGCTGCGCAACCCGGAATACGACATCACCCGCACCATCAAGAAAGTGTTGTACGGCTTCCAGTCCGGCGGCGAGCTGTTCTCCAGCATTCCAAAAGCGCTCAAGTTCGTCGGCTATGTGTCCGACGATCGCGTGTTACCGCCGCAGCTGAGTGCGTTCAAAGCGGTCGTTTCGAAAGTGCTCGACGGATACGCCAGCGAGTCGGGCGGCAAGCTGTCGGTCGAATTCGTCGACCCCGACGCGAGCAACGGCGCGGTTGCGAAGGAAATTCGCGAGAAATACGGCTTCAAGCCGATGGCCGCGAGCCTGTTCGACACCAACACCTTTTACTTCTATCTGACGCTCGACGGCGGCGCGAGCACGCTGGTGCAGATTCCGTTGCCCGAAGATCTGACGGAGGAAGGTCTGAAGCGTTCGATGGACGCTGCATTCAAACGCTTCGCAACCGGCTATCTGAAGTCGGTGGCGCTGATGGCACCGGAGACACCACCTTACATGCAGGGCATGGGTGGCGGCGGCAACCAGTATTCGCAGCTCGCCGATACGTTGATGACCGACCACAACGTCGAACGCACGCAACTGACAGAGGGACGCGTGCCCGACGGCGCGGAAGTGCTCGTCGTCGTCGACCCGCAGCAGCTCAACGACAAGCAGGTGTTCGCGATCGACCAGTTCCTCATGCAAGGCGGCACGGTGATGTTGGCGGCGGCACCGCTTGCACCGGCGTTCACGCAGCAATCGTTGACGGCGGCGCCGCGCAACACCGGTCTCGCCGACTGGTTGTCGTTCCAGGGCATCGACATCAAACCGTCGTTCGTCATGGACCCGCAGAATTCCGCGTTCCCGATTCCGGTGACGCGACAAGCCGGAGGCTTTTCGTTCCAGGAAGTGCGCATGCTCGACTATCCGTACTTCGTCGACGTTCGCGGCGCGGGCAAGAATGCGAAATCGCCGATCACGTCCGACATCCCGCAGGTGACCATGCCGTGGGTGTCGCCGATCGATCTCGATGCAAACAAGAACACGGGTCGCACGGTGGTCGATCTGTTGAAGAGTTCGCCGGAGAGCTGGCGCTCTACTTCCATGGACGTGATGCCGCGCCTCGATTCGGGCGGCCGTTCGGCGTTCACGCCTGAAGGCGACCTGGGTGCGTCGACGCTCGGCGTCAGCATCGAAGGACAGTTCCAGTCGTTTTTCGCCGACAAGGACAATCCGTTGCTGGCCGAATCGAAAACCGAAAAGCCCGCAGACGAGACGGCCGCTCCGGAAGAAAAAAAGACCGACGCCGGCGTCATCGGCAGCATCATCGCGAAATCGCCAGAGTCGGCGCGGCTGTTCGTGTTCGGCTCCAACACGTTCCTCTCGGATCAGATACTCGGGATGATCGGGTCCGCCGAAGGGACGGTGTACGGAAACTCGCTGCAGCTGATCGCGAACGCGGTCGACTGGTCGCTTGAAGATCCCACGTTGCTCGGAATACGTTCGCGCGGACATTTCAACCGCACGTTGCCGCCGCTCGAAGAGGCGCAGCGCACCGCGCTCGAGTATTCCAACTACGGCATCGCACTGGCGCTGCTCGGGTTGATCTTCGGCATTCACCGCACGCGTGCGAAAGCGCGCGTCGCGAAGTACCACGCGTGGCTCGACAAAAAGAGCGTCGATGCGTCGTATGGAGCACCGGCATGAACCGTCACGTAAGAGCGCTCGCGTTGATTCTGGCGGTACAACTCGCGGTGCTGGGCGGCGTGCTGTTCTGGAATCAGCGTGCGGCTTCGACGCCGGCCGGCGCGCTGTTGGAAATCGATCGGACGAAAGTCGACGGCCTCGTAATCGTCGACGACAAGGGTGCCAGGCTGAAGCTTCAGCGCACCGATGCGGGTTGGACGTTGCCCGATGCGCAAGGTCTTCCTGTCGACGGCGAGAAGGTCAGCCAGTTGCTCGACAAGCTGATCGCCGCGTCCGCGCCGTGGCCGGTGGCAACGAGTAGCGAGTCGGCCAAACGCTTCGAAGTAGCAGCCGATAAATTCCAGCGCGAGATCCAGTTGCTGGAAGACGACAAAGTGGTTGGCGATCTGTACTTCGGCACCTCGCCCGGTTTCAAGAAAGTGCATGCACGCAACGCCAACTCCGACGACGTATACGCAGTCGCGTTCGCCAACTACGAAGCTACGGCGCGCGCCGACGATTGGCTCGACAAAGCGCTGCTCAAACCGAACGGCGATGTCACCGCGTTGTCGCGGCCGGACCACTGGCGCGTACAACGCGAAGGTGAAGTGTGGTCACTCGACGGGATTGCGCACGGTGAAACCACGAAGCAGGACGTCGTTGGCGACCTGGTGAACAAGGTGGTGAACCTGCGTGTGATGGGCGCCGCGGAGGTGCCGGCGGCCGACGCGGTGCCGGTGTTGTTGCTGACCGCACGAACCGCGAACGGCGAGTTCGACTACCGCTTCTATCAACCGCAGCCGAAGAGCGACTTCATCGTGACGCGCAACGGTCAGGATGGCGCCTTCAAAGTGGCCGCGTATGTGGCCGAGCCGCTGATCAAAGACCGCGCCGACCTCGTTTCAGATGGCTCCGCGCCGCCGACGGCGCCCGCCGCAACGCCGGCGCCAAGCGCGAATCCCGTGACAAAGCCGCCCGCAAAACCACAGGCGAAATCGACGGGAACCTAAAAAACCGTCAGGCTTGCCTTTTTTTTCGTCCCTCGGTACTTTCCCTCGGAAGGTCGCAGCGAAGCTCAGCCTCGCTGCCTTGCCTTTCTGAATTCATCACAGCGAGGGCAGCAATCGTGGACACAGGCGAACTCAACGCGATCGCGCGGCGCTGTCTCGACTATATCGACAGCGGTACCACGGCGATGGCCGACCAACCGCTCGTGCTCGATGCAAC
The DNA here is from genome assembly GCA_964557875.1 of uncultured Pseudomonadales bacterium. Taxonomy (GTDB): domain Bacteria; phylum Pseudomonadota; class Gammaproteobacteria; order Pseudomonadales; family Azotimanducaceae; genus DATJGR01. Next base: position 8,542 of record CAZLDA010000120.1, read on the forward strand.
GACGTATACCGACGAATCCCTGTGGCGCCAGGAGAAGGAGCAACTGTTTCGCAGAGGGCCGACGCTGATCTGTCTCGGTTGCGAAATTCCGAACCCGGGCGATTTCAAAACGCACGAAGAAACCGGCGTGCCGATGATCGTGGTGCGCGATCAGAACGGTGAAGTGCATGCGTTTCTCAATGCATGCAGACATCGCGGTGCGCGTCTCGAAGACGTGCCTTGCGGCCACAAGCAACGTTTCACCTGCCCGTATCACGCGTGG
>CAZLDA010000121.1:0-8802 GCA_964557875.1 uncultured Pseudomonadales bacterium
ACCGTGCAGTCGATTCAGCGCGCCGTCGAGGAAGCCGAATTGATGGCGGGTTGCCACATCGATGAAGTGTACGCGGGTATTGCGGGCAGTCACGTTCGTAGCTTGAACTCGCACGGCATCGTTGCCATTCGCGACCGAGAGGTCTTTCCGCAGGACATCGAGCGCGTCATCGACGCAGCACAAGCGGTGGCGATTCCAGCGGATCAGAAGGTGCTTCACATCCTGCCGCAGGAATATCTGGTCGATAACCAGGAAGGCGTGCGCGAACCGCTTGGCATGTCGGGGGTTCGTCTCGAAGCGAAGGTCCATCTCGTGACTTGTGCAGTCAACGCGGCCCAAAACGTCGAGAAATGCATCGAGCGATGTGGATTGAAGGTCAAGGACGTGATCCTCGAGCAACTCGCGTCGAGCTACGCAGTGCTCTCCGACGACGAGCGGGAGCTGGGTGTGTGCCTTGTCGACATCGGCGGCGGCACGACCGATATCGCGGTGTTCACCGACGGTGCAATACGCCACACCGCCGTCATCCCTATCGCCGGGGACCAGGTAACCAACGACATTGCAATGGCGCTGCGCACGCCTACGCAGAACGCCGAAGAGATCAAGATCAAGTATGCGTGTGCGCTCACACAGCTCGCGCGTGCCGATGAAACGATCAAGGTCCCGGGCGTGGGCGACAAGCCGCCGAAGGAGCTTTCGCGGCAGGCGTTGGCGGAGGTAGTGGAGCCGCGTTACGACGAGCTGTTCACGCTTGTGCAGGCCGAACTGCGACGCAGTGGGTTTGAAGATCTGATTGCCGCGGGGATCGTACTTACCGGCGGCTCGTCGAAGATGGAGGGCGTAATCGAACTAGCCGAAGAGATCTTTCACATGCCGGTGAGCCTCGGTACGCCGAAGCACGTCACCGGCCTCAAGGACATCGTCAGGAATCCGATCTACGCGACGGGCGTCGGACTGCTGCTGTATGGAAAACAACGAGAAGAGGAGACGCGTGGTCGTGGGAAGGGCAGAACATCGGGTGTGGTGAAACGACTGAAGAGTTGGGTTAGCGAGAATTTTTGACAGTACCTTTCGGCAATCCTTAGGGATCAGGAGTAAGAAAATGTTTGAACTCGTCGATAGCGGGCCGCAAAGCGCAATCATCAAAGTGATTGGCGTCGGTGGTGGTGGCGGCAACGCCATTCAGCACATGCTGACCAGGGGCGTTGAAGGCGTGGAGTTCATTGCGGCGAACACGGATGCGCAAGCGCTGAAGAGCCTCGATGCAAAAACCACGCTGCAGATCGGTGGAGCCTTCACCAAGGGACTCGGCGCTGGCGCGAATCCGGAGATCGGCCGACAAGCGGCGCTCGAGGATCGCGACCGAATAGCTGAAGTGTTGTCTGGCGCCGATATGGTGTTCATCACCGCCGGTATGGGCGGTGGTACCGGAACCGGGGCCGCGCCTGTCGTAGCGGAGATCGCGCGCGAGCTCGAGATCCTGACGGTCGCCGTGGTCACCAAGCCTTTTCGTTTCGAAAAGAGAACAGTCGTTGCGGACGATGGCATAGCGCAGTTGTCACGCTTCGTCGATTCGCTGATCACAATTCCGAACGAGAAACTGCTGGCAGTGTTGGGCGAACGCACTAGCATGCTGGCAGCGTTCGCTGCTGCTAACGACGTTCTGCTGGGGGCGGTGCAAGGCATCGCCGACCTCATCATTCGCCCCGGTATGATCAACGTCGACTTCGCGGACGTCAGAACGGTGATGTCGGAAATGGGCATGGCGATGATGGGTACGGGTCGTGCCAAAGGCGAAAACCGCGCGCGCGATGCAGCGGAGGCGGCCATTCGTAGTCCGTTGTTGGAAGACATCGATCTGCATGGGGCACGAGGCATTCTGGTGAACGTCACCGCAGGTCCCGACCTGACGATCGGCGAGTTTGCCGATGTCGGCGAGACGATCGACGAGTTCGCGTCGGAGCAGGCAACAGTCGTCGTGGGTACCGTCATCGATCCGGACATGAAAGACGAGTTGAAAGTGACGGTGGTTGCGACCGGTCTCGGTGGTCTGAGCCGACCGAACGTCATCGTCGACAACACTCCGGTGATGGCGAGCATCGCAAAAGAGATCGACTACGCAGCCTTCGAACGTCCGGCAGTGCACCGTCGAAATGCGGCACGCCATGTCGAGCAGTCGGTCGACACGGCTGAAGCGAGGGATCTCGACTACCTGGACATCCCGGCTTTTCTCAGGCGCCAAGCGGACTGAGCTTCAGTTCAGGGTTTGAGTTCGGGACCACCATAAGACGTGGTCCGGGAGGGGTGGGCTTGCTAGCATGCGCGTCGGGCCGCGGGGTGCGGCCCTTGCGCTGTTGAGACGCTTTTGAGGAATGGGGAGACGGCTAACGCCGCGTCGATGATCACTCAGAGAACGCTGAAGAACACTATTCGTGCGACCGGCATTGGTATGCACACGGGCGACAAAGTCGTAGTCACTTTGCGCCCCGCGCCCGTCGATACCGGAATCGTGTTCGCCCGAGTAGACCTGACCCCGCCGGTGTTGATTCCGGCACTTGTCGGACACGTGGGCGATACGACGATGGCGACCACCCTGGCTGCCGGGAAGGTGCGCATATCGACGGTGGAGCACCTGATGTCAGCGTTTGCGGGACTCGGTATAGACAACGCATTGGTGGAAGTCGACGCAGCTGAATTGCCGATCATGGATGGCAGTGCGGCGCCTTTTGTTTTTCTCCTGCAGTCGGCCGGCATCATTGAGCAGGACGCACCGAAGAAATTCATCAGGATTCTCGAGGAGACCGTGCATACGGATGGCGACATCTCGGTGAAGCTGTCCCCATACAACGGCTTCCGCATGGAATACACGTTGCTGTACGACCATCCCGTGTTCCACAAGCATACAAAGACGGCCGTCGTGGATTTCTCCAGCACCACGTTCGTGAAGGAAGTGAGCCGCGCGCGTACATTTGGATTTCTTGCCGACTTCGAAAAGCTGCGCGGGATGGATCTGGCGCGAGGCGGTAGCCTCGACAACGCCGTGGTAGTCGACGATTTCCGGATCCTGAACGAAGAGGGCCTGCGCCTCGAAGACGAATTCGTTAAGCACAAGATTCTCGATGCGATCGGCGACCTTTATTTGTTGGGGCACAGCGTGCTCGGAGCGTTCTCCGGCTACAAATCGGGTCATGCATCGAATAACGCGTTGCTAAGGAAAGTGCTGGCCAATCGCAACGCGTGGGAAGTAGTCACCTTTGAAACCGAGCGCGAGGTCGCGCCCATTTCGTTTGCTCGTCCGGTATTCGGCTGACGACAACGTCAGTTCGCGCGCGGCTCCGCCTCGCCGTGTGCCGCAAGTCTCAGAATCGCACTTCTCAAGCCCGCATCATCAATTCCGTTGGCGAGTTCAAGGAGCGGAACCCTGTCCGGCGGACGTAGCTCCGCGGCGCGAGGCGCCGAAGGTACGTCGGCGACAACAGGCACCACCTTCAAACGGATTTCGTTTACGGCGGTGAAGTCAGCAAGGCGATTCAGATTCGGCAGCAGGCTTTCCGTAAGGAAGCGCAGTCGGGTCGCCCAGGCGGCGTTGTTAATGTGGACAGTGAGGACCTGATCGCGTACGTTCGCGACTCGACACTCTGAAGCTAGATCCTGCGGTAGCAGGGCCCGAAGTTGGTCCGTCCATGCATCTTGTTGGGATGCGCGATTGACCAAACGAGCGAGGGAGGAGTGCGGGGAATGGCTGGACGAGAGAAGGTTGTCTATCTTTCGGTTAGCCAAGCGCGGAAGGCACGATTAGAAAAACGATGCAGATCATACTCTTTCGAGAAAAGAGCGGTCGAGCCCAGCCCAGGCGAATTCCGGGGCCCCTCGCCGTAGCAGTCGCTCTGTTGGTGGTCTCCGGCCTCATAGGCAATGTCGTCATAGTCACCCGGTTTCTGGGAAACGATCTCCTAGATAGTCAGGTGATCGCGAAATGGCAGAACCGTCTGAACGGTCAAAGCCAGGAAATCGAACGAATCCAGTCGCAGAGCCGCGTCGAGATGGAAGCTGTGGGCCGACGCTTGGCGGCAATGCAGGCACGCCTGCTGCGCATCGAGGCTTTGGGTGAACGAGTGGCCGAAGTGGCGCGACTCGACGAAGGTGAATTCCGATTTGCGGATGCACCCGCTGTTGGTGGTCCTGAATCGGAAGTAGACGGTGCGCAGGCTCAGCTTGCCCCGGAGTTCCTGCTTGCGGCGGACACGTTGGCTGGTCAGATCAGGGCGCGAGAGGATGAACTCGAAGTACTCGCGTCGTTGCTTGCAAATCAGAAGTTTCGTGAGGAAGTGGCGCTCGCCGGCCGACCGGTCAAACTCGGTTGGATGTCGTCTGGATTCGGAAGACGCGTTGATCCGATAACGGGACGAATGGCGTGGCACGCGGGTGCCGATTTCGCCGGTAAACCCGGCTCCGATGTGGTTGCGGTTGCATCCGGCGTTGTAACGTTCGCGGGCGATAAGAACGGCTACGGACGCATGATCGAGATCAATCACGGCGCCGGTTACATCACGCGATACGGCCATCACGACGAACTGCTCGTTGCAGCAGGTGATGTTGTGAAGAAGGGCCAAGTGATCGGCCGCATGGGCAGCACCGGCCGTTCGACGGGTCCGCACGTTCACTTCGAAGTTCTCAAGGACGGCCGCCAGGTCGACCCCGCGCGATATGTCGCGCGCACCAGACAGACTTGATCTCTCGCTTCGTCGCTCCCGTCAGTCACTGATCTCCCGCTCGTCAAAATCCGCGCCAAACGCGGTAACATGCCGCTTTTCTCGCGTCTAACTCCCTATGGTCAGTGGAATTTTCGTTAAGGTTTTCGGCACCAAGAACGGTCGCGAGCTGAAGCGTATGGGCAAGCTCGTTACTCGCGTCAACGCGTGTGAAGCGCAGATGAAGGCGTTGTCCGACGATGACCTGAGGGCCAAGACGACGGAGTTCCGGCAACGCCTCGCATCCGGCGAGACGCTCGACAATCTCCTGCCTGAAGCGTTTGCGGCCGTTCGAGAAGCTGCGCAGCGCGTGTTAGGACAGCGTCCCTACGACGTGCAGATCATGGGCGGAATCACGTTGCATGAAGGCCGCATTCCCGAGATGCGCACCGGAGAAGGTAAAACGCTGGTGGCAACGCTACCGGCTTATCTGAACGCGCTTTCCGGTGACGGCGTACACGTCGTCACGGTGAACGACTATCTGGCGCGTCGCGATGCGGAATGGATGGGTCCGGTGTTGCAGTCCCTCGGGATGACAGTGGGTGTCATTCAGTCGCGCCAGGACGTCGCGTCGAAGCGAGAGGCGTATCTAGCAGACGTCACCTACGGCACCAACAACGAATTCGGGTTCGACTACCTGCGTGACAACATGGCCTTCACGCTGAAGGACAAGTTTCAGCGCGGTTTGAACTTTGCGATCGTCGACGAAGTGGACTCGATCCTCATCGACGAAGCGCGCACGCCGTTGATCATCTCGGGTCCGGCTGAGGAAAGCACTGATCTCTACCAGAAGATCAATCGGCTCGCGCCAAAGCTGAAACGTCAGGTCGGCACGGCAGACGATCCTGAGGGAATCATCGAAGAAGGCGATTTCATCGTCGATGAGAAAAATCGTCAGATCGAGCTGACCGAACGTGGCCATGCTTTTGTAGAAGACGAACTTGTTCGACTCGGCCTTTTGACCGAGGGCGACAGTCTTTACGCGGCGACGAACCTTGGCCTGCTACACCACGTGCATGCTGCACTTCGTGCGCACAATCTGTTCAAGCTCGACGTCGACTACATGGTCCAAAACGACGAAGTCGTAATCGTCGACGAGCACACGGGTCGTGCAATGCCGGGCCGGCGCTGGTCGGAGGGCCTGCATCAGGCCGTCGAAGCGAAGGAAAACGTTTCGATCCAGAACGAGACGCAAACGTTGGCATCGACCACGTTCCAGAACTACTTCCGCATGTATCGAAAGCTATCGGGGATGACCGGTACGGCGGAAACAGAAGCATTCGAGTTTCATCAGATATATGGCCTCGAAGTGGTGGTGATTCCGACGCACCGTCCGATGGTGCGCAAAGATGCGAACGACCTCGTGTATCTGACGATCGATGAGAAGTACGACGCGATCGTCGAAGACATCAATGCGCGCGTTGCCGAAGGACGCCCCGTGCTCGTTGGCACGGCATCGATTGAATCGTCCGAACGTCTTTCAGGTGAGCTGCAGAAACGCAAGATTCCCCACAGCGTATTGAATGCGAAACAGCACGAGCGCGAAGCCGAAATCGTTGCTCAGGCAGGGCGTCCGGGTGTCGTAACGATTGCGACGAACATGGCGGGTCGCGGCACCGATATCGTGCTTGGTGGCAATTGGCAGGCTGAAGTTGCAGCTCTTAAAGATCCTACGCAGGCACAGATCGACCACATTCGAAGCGAATGGCAAAAGCGTCATGAGGCGGTGGTCAATGCAGGTGGCCTGCACATCATAGGGACGGAACGACACGAATCGCGCCGGATAGACAATCAGCTGCGAGGACGGGCAGGCCGTCAGGGCGACAATGGTTCGTCGCGCTTCTATCTATCGATGGAAGACAACCTGATGCGGATATTCGCGTCCGACCGTATTCGCGGAATTATGCAGTCGTTGGGCCTCGAAAAAGGTGAAGCGATCGAGCACCGGATGGTCACCAACGCCATCGAAAAGGCGCAGCGTAAGGTTGAAGGCCGAAACTTCGACATTCGCAAGAACCTGCTCGAATACGACGACGTCTCGAACGACCAACGCCAGGTCATCTATCAGCAGCGCGACGAGTTGATGGCGGCAGACGAGATTGCGGACATGATCCGGAGTCTACGGGAAGAGGTCGTCGCGAACGTCATCGGCGAGTACATCCCGGCACAGAGCCTCGAGGAACAATGGGACATCGCGGGTCTGGAAGAGGCGCTATTGACAGAGTTCAACTCGAGTCAGCCGCTGCGCCGCTGGCTGGATGAAGACGATTCGCTCAACGAAGAGTCGCTGCGGCGGAAGATTCACGCGCAGATCGAGGCGGAGTACGACGCAAAGGAAGCGCAATGGCGCGAGCAAGGCGTCGAGATCCGACTGGTCGAAAAGCAGGTAATGCTGCAGATCCTCGATCAGCGCTGGAAGGAACACCTCGCTACGATGGACCACCTTCGCCAGGGTATTCATCTTCGTGCGTATGCGCAGAAGCAGCCGAAGCAGGAGTACAAGCGCGAAGCGTTCGAACTGTTCCAGGAGCTGCTGTATGTCATCAAGCGCGATGCAATTCGCTTGTTGTCGAGGGTGCAGATCGAGCGTCCGGAGACTGTCGAGGAAACCGAGCGGCGCCGTCGGGAAGAGCAGGCTAAGCGCATGCGCTTCACGCATCAGGACGCATCGGCTGCAACGAATGGAAATGGCGATCCCGAACCGGCCGAACCTACCGCACAAAAGGCGGAGACGTTCGTCCGCAACGAACGCAAAGTGGGCCGCAACGAAGCCTGTCCGTGTGGCTCCGGAAAGAAATACAAGCACTGTCACGGGCGGACCGGCTGATGGCTGTCAATCTACCGCCGCTCGGCAAGCTTGCACCGATTCGCGGAATACGAATCGGCACGGCCAATGCCGGTATCAAACAGACGCAACGCGACGACCTGGTGGTGATGTCGCTGGCAGCCGGCAGTCGCGTATCCGGCGTCTTCACACAGAGTTCCTTTAAGGCTGCACCGGTTCGAGTGTGCGAAGAGCATCTTTCGGACGCAGCACCCCGTGCGATTCTAGTGAACAGCGGCAACGCAAATGCGGCAACTGGGTCAGCAGGAATGGAGGATGCGCTCCAGTGCTGTCGTTGGGTGGCCGATGCACTCGACGTGTCCGTAGAGACGGTTCTGCCGTTCTCGACTGGCGTGATCGGCCAGCGTCTGCCGTTGTCGAAACTGCAGGACGGCATTCCGAAGGCGGCGAGAGCCATTGGCGACGCGTGGGAACCAGCCGCGCGGGCGATCATGACGACGGACACCGGTCCCAAAGCGCTGTCTCGTTCGATTCGCATCGGCGCCACCGACGTCACGATTACCGGTATCGCTAAGGGCGCAGGCATGATTCGGCCGGATATGGCCACGATGCTCGCTTACATCGGCACCGATGCGGCGGTATCGCAGCGATGTCTGGATCGCCTGGTGAAGCTCGCCTCCGATTCCAGCTTCAACCGAATCACGGTGGATGGCGATACGTCGACGAACGACTCATTCATCCTGATCGCAACGGGCGCAGCAGGAAATGTCGAGGTGGACGAAGATCATCCCGGATACTTATCGCTGCTCGACGGAATCGTCGGCGTCGCGCGGGAACTTGCGCAGCGGATCATTCGCGACGCAGAGGGCGCTACCAAATTTGTAACGGTGCATGTCGAAGGTGGCAGCACGAACGCCGAATGCCTGAAGGTTGCGTATACGGTGGGACAGTCGCCGCTGATCAAGACCGCGATGTTCGCCAGTGACCCGAACTGGGGACGCTTCTGCATGGCCATCGGACGGGCAGGAATCGAAGGGCTCGATCCCGATCGCATCGCGTTATACCTCGATGACGTCTGCGTAGCGCGAGGTGGCATGATCGCTTCGGATTACACCGAGGAAGCGGGGGCGCGTGTCATGAGCCAGGCGGAGTTCACGGTACGGATCGACCTCGGGCGCGGTACTGCTTCCGACACGATCTGGACCTGTGATTTCTCCTACGAATACGTCCGCATCAACGCGGAGTATCGGACCTAACGAGACAAGT
>CAZLDA010000122.1:0-8754 GCA_964557875.1 uncultured Pseudomonadales bacterium
AGACCTGACGACGCGACGCCTGTCGGAGGAACGCATCGTGATCGGCAGCGACATCTGCTTCTGGGACAGCATGGTCAAGCCGCTCTACAACCTGATCCAACGCGCGATGAAAGGTGGTGTCGAGCGTGTGATCATCGCCGACCCCGGGCGACCGACGTTCTACGAACTCGGCGAGTTATGCCGCGAGAAGTTCGAAGTAGAGCTGCAGGAGTGGTACGCGGTGGAGCCGAATCACATCACGGGTGAGGTGTTGGAAGTCCGTTCCAAGTAAGTCAACTCAATGACTTACGATTCCTTCGTGATAAATGTCTTCAGCTGAGACGCCATGCTCGTACAGGCGCCGCTCTGCACACGCGCGATAAAGGGAATCGGCACGACTACGGCCGGCATGAAGCTGGTGCCGTTTGCGTCGGAGCTGACCTTGCCGACCGACGTGCCGTGTTTGATGTCCCAGATGGACGCCTCGTACGACGAGTCGTTTTCCCACGACAGGAAGCCGAAGCAACCTGCACCCGCGACGGAGACGCTGCACGTCATCGCGCCGCCTTGCGCCGTGCGATGCGTATTGCCTTCGATCCAGATGACGTAGCGCACGCCGATCAGTTTCAGTTTGTCGGCCAGGATCGGTTGATTGACGATCTCGGGCAGGTCGGAGGTGTTGAGCGGCGCGGTGCGCGGCTCGAACCACGGGAACATCGCGTCGACGAAGTTCTCTTCCGTAACCACACCTACGCCGTTCTTTCCGCCAGAGAGGTTGTTGCTCACGCAATCGACGAAGTCGTCTTCGGACTCGTCGGCCGAATTGTTGTGACGACCGAGCACCACCACCGATTCGGATGTCGAGATTCCCGTGGACGCTTGCCGGATTTCCTGGACGGTGGTCGTGACGCAACCGGAGGCGAGATACGCCAGTGCGGCAATCGCGAGCAGCCTTGGATACAACGAATCGAACTTCACATCGAACTTCACGTTGGGCCTCCCGCTTGAGCGCCTTCAGAGGAGGCGGTTCGCGAATTCAACCAGGCGCGTACTTCCGGAACGGTGCTGAAGCGCAAGGCGAGGAATGCGCCGGCATCGCGCAGCGCAGTCATAGTGGCCTGGCGAATCGCTGGTGAGTCGCTGCTTTCCATGAATCCGAAGTCCTCCCGATTGGCTTTACCGTACGCCGTGAGGGGCCACTCCGCAATCAACGCACCATGCGTGTCGTACAGCCGCATCATGTATTTGATCCAGACTTCGTAGAACTCGCTGCGCGTCTGGCTCGGAATGGAAATCTGGAACTCGACGATGCTGGGCGCGAGCACTGCATCGAGGTTTGGGCCGGCGGCCACCGAGTCCACCGGCACCGCTTCGAGGAACATCGCCGACGCAATCTGACGGAACAACTTCGCTTGCATCGGACCCACTTCCACGCGCCAGTCTCCGTGGTCCTGGATCTTCTCTTCGAACACGTACTGCACCAACGCGGGCTCGAGATACAAACCCACACGCAATGGCAGACGATTCACCAACGGCGTCGGAATTTCGCCTTGCATCTGCACGTTGGCGCCGGTGCAACCACCGATCGTCAACGCGATTAGGACAACGAACACGAATCGGCGCATCGATGGCAGTACCGCAGATTGCACAACGAAGCGGCTGAGTCTACCCGACATCATCATTCGTATTGCGACAGGCCGACGAACGTGCCGCCGTTCCGGTACGTCAGTTCGCGCATCAAAGCGGCGAACCGATACAGGGAAGCAGGTGGCGCCGTTGCGTGAAACAGCGTCGGCATACCGACGGCGTTGATGCGCACCGGACGTTTGCCGTTCGCATCAGGTGCGTTGATTCGATCGACTGTGTCGACCACTTCTTCGATGGAGTTGCCCGTGAAGTCGTCGCCGAACACGTACACGCTGATGCGCTTGTCAGGTGCCTGAAATACACGAATCGCCTTTTCGATGCCGACGACGGGGCTCGATACGCTGAACGGATTGAACGAGCGCATACGTTCGAGAATGGCACGGCGGCGCGCGGGAGAATCGGGAATCCAGCGGCCCGAGTACTGCGGGAACATGTATTCGCCCTGGTCGCTCATCACCTGAATGCCCTTGAGCGACGGATACACCGCAAGCGTTTCGCCGAGCTTGCGAATCACCATCTTCCACGCGTAGTTGAACATGCTTCCCGACGTGTCGATCACGAACACGACGTATTCGCTGTCGGCCGCGATGCCCGCCACGGTGTTGTCGGCGCTCTGAAATCCGGCACCCAACAGGCGCTCCATCTCTTCCGTCAGCGACTGCTTCGCCTGCGCGAGATTTTTCTCCGTGATGACGGCCTCGTCGGCCTCGCTCTTCGACGTTTGATAGCGACCGAGCACCGTGCTCATTTCGCGTTCGAGTTGTGCCAGCGACTGCAGGTCGGTATCGAGTTCGCGCTGCCGCTCCGAGAGTTCGCGCGTCAGCTTTTCGGTCTGGCCGCGAATCTGAAACAACGCCTCCTGTCGCGCCGAGACGATTCCGTTGAGGTGCGTGGGCGATTGCTCCAGCACCGTCGGCGGAATGAACTTGGTGGTCATGAGCAGCAGAATCACGGCGCCGAATCCGCAACAGATCACGTCGAGAAACGACATGGACATTTCCTCGACCGGGCGACGCGGCTTCAAGGCCAGTCCTTCGACGGCACCAGATAGGCGCCGGTGGTCGATTGCGCGAGATCCCAAAACGCCGCCGAAGCGATCGGATCGCCTTCGAGCGGGAACATGATGACGTTGATCGGCGTTTTCCGGGGAAAGTGCTTGGACGCTTCTTGAAACAGCTCGACGCGCTTCTTGCCGCTGATCGTGCCGGTTGCCGTATTCTTGCCGAGGGTCGGCAGACCATCGGTGATGAGATAGATGTTGTCCGGCGGCGGCGACATTGCGGCCGCTGCGTTTGCGAGGTTCAGCAGACTCGTTCCGCCCGAAGGAATCACCGCCTTCACCGCACTCACCGAACGTTCCAGGTCCTTCGCATTCGAAACGTCGATCCACTGACCATCGGTGCCGTCGGCCATCGCCTTGGAATCCGCATTGAAGCCGTAGATCTGAAACTGACTATCGAGCGGGAACTGCGCAGCGAGCCATTCCACGGTGCGTACGGCGCGGCGCCACTTCGGCGCCTCACGCTTGCTGTCGTCGCTCATGTTGCGGCGACGGATCACGTTTACGATCGTGTCGTCCAGCATGCTGGCCGACGTGTCTATCGCGAGCAGGATGCGCTTGCCGCCGATCTTCAGACCGGTCAGGTATTGGCGATCCCCTTCGCCGACGAAACTGCGCGCCTTAGTACCCTCGGTGGCCTTTGCCTTCGCTTCCAGGCGCTTCACTTCCTCTTCGCGGCTCTCCACATCGGCGCGCAATTTTGCAAGGTCTTCCCTGCTGGCGATGGTCTGGCCTTCCTGCGCGACCATCGCCTCACGCCGGTCCGCCATTTGCGACAGAATCGCCAACCTGCGGCGTGTCGAGTCCTCCAGGCGACGTTTCGTTGCATCGATGGCTTAGGAGAGTTGGGCGAGATTGGCTTGTCCCTCCGTCACTTCGAAGTCGAGCTTGCGGATCTCCGATAGCTGCTCCTTTGTGGCCTTCTTGTCGCCCGGATCGACGGTCTGAATCATCATGATGTACAGGAGCACGATCGCGCCGAATCCGCTCGACATCACGTCGTGGAAAGACATCGAGAAGACATTGACCTGGCGGCGGGGTCTCACGGTCCGGACCGGGTGCGTATGAGCTGGAAGCGGGCGCCGGCTACTTCGAGCACCGCGCCTTTGGCAATGCCGGCGCCGTTCTGCGCCGGGTTGCCGTCCAACAGTGCAACCGTGCCATCAGCGAGGCGCAGTTGTACGCCGTTGGTTCCGGTGACGATCTGCACTGAGTCGCGCGGGAAATCGACCGGCAATTCCGGAAAGGCTTCGCGACCGAACGTCAAACCCTGCCCGATGGCTACGGCGTCACTTCCCAACAGAACGTGTGTGGGGCGTTCGGGGGGCAGCCGGATTGCGGTCGGCGGCGGCGGGGGTTCGCGGTCGGCTGCTGTCGTTTGGGCGGGCAGACGAGTGACGAGGCGCAACGCGGACGGATCGGAGCGGATCAACGACTGGTGCATTGCGATGCCGCGGAACAGATCCATACGATCGAGCGAGATGACACGCGCCGCGCCGGACGCGACGTGTTCGGGCAATCCGGGCAGGCGAGCTGCACGATGTGACAACAACACCACCGTTCCGTCGATGTATCGATCGAGCATTCGGTAACGCTGCGCAACTTTCGAGATCAGGGCATCGGCACTGAGATCGGCATGACGCAGGGACCCGCGCAGATCGACGTCTACGCCGAACTCCTTCGGTCGTGCCGAATCGCTGAGCCACGCGTGCAACTGGTTGTACAACTGCTGATCGGCCGCTGCGATGCTGAGCGGATCGAATCTAGCGTCGCGCACGAATCGGTCGGCAATCGCGTTCACCCATGCATCGGCGAGGGCCGCGAGACCGAGTTCGGCGACTTCGTCGACGCGCGTGCGAGCGAGCCCGTCGGATTTCGTCAGCTCCGTGATGACCGCACGATGCAGGAACACGTCGATGTGGACGGCGCGTTTGGGTGTGGGTTGCAGCGCGCTCCCCGCCAAAGCGGCGTCGACGAGTCCGGCCACGGTAACGTCCGCCTCGCCGGTGATGCCGAGCAGCAGTCCGAGTTGTTCGTTCGAGGTCGTGCCGGGAGTGGCGATTACAAAGTCGTCGCCAGCGGCGATCGACGCCTGCTTCACGAGGTCCGCGAGATGCCGGTAGACGAGATCCGCGTGATTGGCGGTGTTGGGGCCGCGCACCGCCAGCGGATCGGTGCTCATCCGATTCCAGTAATGGTTGTTGACCTGGCGTGGATGCAGGCGGAACTGCTGCATCGCCGTATCGCCGAAGCGGATGCTGCGTTCGTCGATGATCGCGAAGCCGTTCGACTGCGCAACGACGTCGATCGCGTCGGCGCGAAGGCGCGCGATGCGCAACTCGCTGTCGTTCATGTCGAGCACGTAGGTGGTCATCGGTTCAGTCTCGGCGTCAGATGTCTACCGGGTAAGCGACGGACATGTCTTCGGAAATGTCTTCCGACGGTTTGAAGTCACCGTCTGCGCTCTTCGTTCCTTTACTGCTGCCTGCGCTGGAATTCGCCGGCGCCGGCTGCTTGACTGGAGCGCTGGGATCGGCGGCCTCCTGCGCAGGTTGGGCGCCCGGTTTGGGATCGGTCTTCGCTGCCGCATCAGTTGCGGGGGAGGTTGCGGAGGGCGGTTTCGATGCAGGCGGAGGATCGGCGACCGGCGGCGGGTCGCCAACGGGCGCACTCGGGGGTGTAGTCTGCGCGCCGGCCGCAGACAGGCAGACGAGCAGAGTTAGCAGCGCTGAAATCCGGGGCAGGTTCATGCATTACTCCGCAAAGCGCGCGATTCGGAATCCGAGATCGGGACGTCCATCGGTTCCATAGTCCCGATATGTGAGCCGAAGTTCCGTGATTGTTCCGTTCATCCAGCTCGATCCGCGAATCACGTGATATTCGCCGGTGTCGGGCCCCATGGGATCACGTGCAGGGGTATCTTTCGGGATTTCGTAGAAGTCGCTGATCCACTCGGAGACGTTGCCGCCGATGTCGAACAGGCCGCGGACATCGGCCGGGAACGTGGCAACCGGCGCGCTGACGATCTGGTTGTCGTTGTACCCGAATATGACGCGACCAACCAGGTGGCCTGCGGCGCGATCAGCGTAGTTGCCGGAACGGTCCTTCGGCGGAAAGTCATCGCCCCACGGGAAGCGTTTCTCGGCGCTCGTTCCGGGCGTCGTGCGCGCGGCCCATTCCCATTCGGCTTCGGTCGGCAATCGATAACCGGTGGCGGTTTTGTTCACGCCCACCACTTTGTCGCCTTCCGTTTTGTAGAACGGCGGCAGGCGATCGAGCCGTGACAGTGCGTTGCAGTACAACGCCGCCTCCGTCCACGTGACTTTCGCCACCGGCTGATCGTCGTTGTTCAGCTTTTGGTCTTCGTAGACGCCGGTTTCGTGTTTCGGATCGAATTTCCTGAACTGCGCGTTGGTGACTTCCGTGGTCGAGAGATAGAACGCGCGTGTAAGCGTCACGTCGCGCAGCACTTCGTTCGCGCGCCGGCCCGGCTCCCGCCGCGAGCTACCCATGCTGAACTTGTCGGTAGGTGTGAGCAGCACCAGCGTTTGGCCGTTGGCGGCCGTCACGCGCGGCTTCATCGCCTGCTGGCGCGCTTCTGCGACGGTGAGGAGACGCACGTTGATCTCCTGAGTGAGGCCGGGCTGCGGCGTGAACCTGGCGCTGTACGAGGCGTAGTTCGGCAGTTTGACTTCCAGCGTCTGCGGCTTCGCGGGCAACGTCAGCACCTGACTGCCGGTGCCGCGTGAAACGCCGTCCACGAAAATCTCCGCCGTTTTCGGTTCCGCTTGTATCGATACCCGTCCGGTCAGCGCTGCCAGTTCGACCTGAATCGACTGCTCTTCGTTCGGCTTCACCTGAACCTGACGTTTGGCGGTTTCGTAACCCGCGCGCGTGATGCGGATGTCGTAGCGAGTGCCGGGTGTGAGCGGTACTTCGAGTGGCGTCTCACCGCGATACGAACCGTTCACCGTTACACCGGCGCCCGCGGGTTTCGATGCAATGGCTACCAACCCGTCGGCTGCCTCGAGTTTGACCACCGGAAGGGTTTGATCCTGCGTGGCCGTCACTTCGAGCCGCGCGCGCCAACTCTTGAAGCCGGGGTGCTTGAGGCGCAGTTCGTGTACACCGGCGACGATTTCGAAAGCGCCGGGTGTTACGCCGATCTCCTGATCGTCCACGAACACCGTCGTTCCGGCCGGCTCCGAACTGAGAGTGACCGTGCCCCAGTTCGGCACCAGCGTCGCAGTAAAGGCCTGCTCTGCGCGCTTGCCGTCGATGGTCACCGTCATCTCCTGCGGCAGATAGCGCGCATTGCGGAACGTGACCTTGCGCTCGCCGGCGGCGACGTCGACTGCCTTCAGAGGTGTTGTGCCGATCGATACGCCGTCGACCCACACTTCGGCCGGAACGGGCTGCGTATCGAAATCGATGCGGCCGGGCAGGGGCGTTAGCGTGAACGCATACGCCTGGTTGCGCGCTTCGCCGATGTTCAGCGGAGTGACGAGCGTTTCGTAGCCCTCCGCATTCGCCTGCAGTTCGTAGGTACCCTCACGCAGGACGAAGATGCCGCCCAGTGTGATGTCGAAGCCGCCGCTGATCGATGCGCTCGCATCCGGCGGATCGAACGTCAGTTGCACCGACTTCGCGGTGAAGATGAACCAGACGAACCAGCCGACGGCCAGCAGCACTGTCGTGGAAATCAGCTGCACGCGATGCTCGCCGAACCACGACCGACCGTGCAGATCGTCACGCGTCGGCGTGAAGGTGGCGGGTCGTATCAGTTGTTCTTCGGCTGACACGGTCAGATGGATTCCTGGCAGATGATCTCTACCGGCGCCATCTGCGGCACCACCATGAGTTCCCGACGCACGTCGCGCTTGCCGTCGCGGCTGCCGCGCAACACGTACCGACCCGGACGCAACTGCACTTCCTTCCGGGCGAATTTTCCGAGCGCTCCCACCTGCGAAAGTGTCACTTCCGTTGCAGAATCCGACGTCAGCGTCACAGGCACCGGTGTCTTCGCGATTGCGAGGGCGTCTTGCAACCGTTTCACCTGATCGCTGAGGCGCGGCCCCGGATCGGAGATCTGCACGGCGCTTTGATAGAGCGCAGCAACGTCGGCGTATGTCGAATCGGACGATAGCGCGCCGGGATCGGCGAGTGCCGCGTTCAACTTTCGGTCGAGGTCGGCGCGTGCACTCGCGCGTGCCTTGCCGTCCATTGCGAATTTGATCGAGCCATCGACGGCGAGCACCTTCTGATAGCTTGCCACGGCGTCGGCCCAGCGCTCGTCGGCTTCGTCGCGAATCGCTTTCTGGTGGTACTGCTCGATGTTGGTCAACGTCGCGCGCTGTTCCACCTGGCTCATTCCGTCTTGCGCGGCACCATCGTTGGGGCGTTGGCGAAGCGCGGCCTCGAATGCACGCTTGGCGGCCTCGTAGTCGCCTGACTCGAGCGCCGCATATCCAGCGGACAACGTGCCTTGATAGTCGAGGTTTGCAACGCGCGATTGCGCGTCGCCGAGCACGTCTTGCAGTCCCTTGGTCTTGGGGTCGAGCGCCTGAATTGCACGGAACTTCGCGAGCATGGTGCGCATGTCACCCCGCTCCTTGGCGCGATCGGCATCGGCGAACAGTTCGATGATCTGCGGCAGGCGTTGCACGCGGCTGCGTCCTTCGGCGATGCGCGCGTCGTTTGGATACACGGTTGAGGCAATGACATAGGCGGCTTCGGCAGCGGCTGCGTCGCGTCGATCGATCGCCTGCGAGGCATCGTTGAGAGCCTCGTTGAAGCGGGCGTCGCCTTGAGTCTGCAGCGCTTCGAGCGCCGTGATGCCCTTTTCGTAATTCGCCATCGCCTCGTCGAACTTCAGCTGTGTGAACAGCGCGTCACCGTCGTTTGCGATTTCTTGCGCAGCATCGAACGCTTCCGCGCTCCAATCCCTCACGTGCATCTCTTCGTCGAGTTTGATCTGCAGCTTGACGAATTTAGCCAAAGTCTCCTGTGCGCGTTTGCGCTCGCGTTCGATCTGCAACGCTTCGTACGGCGCCTTTCCAACGACAACC
>CAZLDA010000123.1:0-1975 GCA_964557875.1 uncultured Pseudomonadales bacterium
GCGGGCCCCAAGGATCAGCGCGCGATCGAAGCTGCCGACTCCGAAAGTCTGGACGACTACCTCGCACGGTACATGGCGTCACCCTCGATCGGAGGCGCGTGAATTTTCTGGCGCATTGCGCGCTGTCGGTTGCCGAACCGGAGATTTCCGCAGACCCGCTGTGCATCGTCGGCGGGTTTCTCGGCGACTTCGTCAAGGGCGCTGTTCCATCGCAACTGCCGAGCGGCATTCAAACCGGAATTCGGTTGCATCGACGTCTCGACGCATTCAGCGCAGTTCAGGACGACATCAAGGTAAGCATCGCGCGGCTTCCTCAAACGTCGCGCCGGCTGGCGCCGGTATTCATCGATCTGGTCGCCGATCACTTTCTCGCGCGCCATTTCGAAACCGTTCATGGCGAACCGCTGGCGGAGTTCGCGCACAAGATCTACGCAATTCTGGGGGAGCACGAAGCGCACCTTCCGGTCGACGCAAGGCGCTTCTTTCATTTCATGCGCGACCACGATCTGTTCGGCCGCTACGTCGAAATCGAGCCGATCGAACGAGCGTTCCGGCGCATTGCGGAGCGGTTTCGAAGAGGAGAGGCGGTACGGGAGTCGATGGAGGTGTTACACGCCCGCTATCGCGACTTCGAGGCGGACTTTCTGCGCTATTACCCGGCATTGCAGGCTCACGCCGGGGAGTGGCTTGCGTCGGCGGCTCTTCAGACAGTCAGTGCTGCACCACGAAGTTGCTGAACACCAGGTCTTCGATCACCGGCTCGCCACTTTCCGACTGCATGATGTCGCGTAACTCGGTCAGCGCCTGTTGCCGGATCTGCTCGCGGCCGTCGCTCGACGACACCGCCGCATCTTCCTGACGCGAGAACAGCAGCACGAGTGCGTTGCGCAAAGCCGGAGTGTGGTACTTCAACGCAGCCTCACCTTCAGGGTTTGCAACCTTCAAAGTCACGTCGGCCTTCAGATACGTGAGCCGACCGGTCTTGGTAACCCCGAAGTTGGTGACGAAGGGCGGCTGCAGAGTCACGTACTTCACCCCGCCTTCTTGTGCTTCGGCAGCAGCAAATGAGCTAACCAGACCCAGAACTAGGACGAGTAAGGCGCGCATCGAGAGTTCCACGGTGGTCGATCTCGAGAAGAATAGTTGACGCCCGCGGACCGGCCAGTAACCTCACCTGGCCCCACGCTCCTGTATCGAAAGACACCTGCACCGAAATGGAGAGCCAATGAAAGCCGTTATGTGTCGCGCGTTCGGACCGCCGGAGTCGCTGTCGCTCGAAGAGGTGGATGCGCCGACCGCCGGACCGGACGAGGCGGTGGTAGCTGTTCGCGCCGCGGCCCTCAATTTCCCCGACGTGTTGATGATTGAAGGCAAGTACCAGAGCCAACCACCGTTTCCGTTTTCCCCTGGCGGCGAATTCGCGGGCGTCGTTGCCTCGGTGGGCGCGAACGTCCGAACACTGGCGCCTGGCGATAGGGTTTTCGGCGGCTCAGGGTCAGGCGCGTTCGTTGAGCGCCTGGCCATTCCGGCGCAGCAACTGCGGCGTATTCCGAACGGGATGAGTTTCGAGCAGGCCTCTGGCATCAGCACTACGTATGGCACCTCGTACCACGCGCTGAAACAGCGCGCGGACCTGCAACCCGGCGAAACCCTGCTCGTGCTCGGCGCCGCGGGTGGCGTCGGGATCGCCGCAGTAGAACTCGGCAAGGCCATGGGCGCACGGGTGATCGCCGCTGCCAGTACCGACGCAAAGCTCGAAGTCGCACGCAACGCAGGCGCAGATGAGCTGATCAACTACTCCGACGGCGAATTGAAGGACAAGGTCAAAGCGCTGACGAATGGCCGCGGCGCCGACGTCATCTACGATCCGGTCGGCGGCGACCTGTTCGATCAATGCATGCGATGCATCAACTGGAAAGGCCGCGTGCTCGTCGTGGGATTCGTGGGTGGTCCCATTCCAAAGGTTCCGATCAAT
>CAZLDA010000123.1:1985-8726 GCA_964557875.1 uncultured Pseudomonadales bacterium
TCAAAGGCTGTCAAGTGGTCGGCGTCTTCTATGGCTCGTTCGCCGCGCGCGAACGAGCGCTGAACGACCGCAACTTCGCCGAGATTCTCGACTTCTTCGAGCGCGGCAAGATCAATCCACTCGTCGGCGCAACGTATCCGTTGGCGGAGTATGCGACGGCCCTGCGTTGCCTTTCGGGGCGCGCGGCAATCGGCAAAATCGTGCTGCGGATGGGCCAATGAATCCGCTGCACTGCGGACTGGCAGCACTCGCGCTTGCGGGTGGAATGGTCGGCGGCGCGCAGTTCATGGAACACATCCTCGGCCTGGACCCTTGTCCGCTGTGTCTGATGCAGCGGCTTTGGACGATGTTCGGCGGCGCAATCGTGCTCGCGGGGCTCGCGCTCAACCCACGCTCCCTAGCCCTCCCCGCCCTCGCCCTCGCATGCACGGCGGTCGGCGCCGGCTTCTCGGTGCGCCAGTTGTGGTTGCAGCATCTGCCCGCCGACCGGATTCCGGCGTGCGGTCCCGACATGGCGTACATGATCGACGCCTTCCCGCTCGCCGACATTCTCAAGGCGATGACCATGGGTACCGGCAACTGCGCGGAAGTCACGTGGACGATGCTGGGCATCAGTATCGCCGGCTGGGCCTTGATCGGGTTCGCGCTGCTCGGGGTGACCCTGGTGCAGTGGTTGAGAACGTCCCGGCAAGTCGCAGGTGCCTGATTCGCAACGTACTTGAGCAACGAGCATTCGTTGCTAGCCTTCCCAATGGAACGTCATCAATGGGGAGCTTTCATGTCGAACCGAACCGCACAAAGAGCCATCGCTACCTTTCTGAAGAGCCGTCGCCAGCTCATCGTTGAACTGATGCGATTGTCCCGAGCGATCGAAGGTGAACCGCGCGACGAGGCGGATGGCCTCCTCGAACGGTTCTGTCAGGACATGGTCGACTATCTGTCGGTGGGCTACTTCCGGGTCTTCTGCGGAATCGCCTCGCCACAAACCTGGGCCAGTCCCCGCGAATACGCGATATTCGACGCGACCACTTCGACCGCGATGACGTTCAATGACCACCACGCCGGTGGCGACCATATCGACATCTCGCGAATCAAGCGTGAACTCGCCGCGCTAGCGCTCGCCCTGGAAACCCGTTTCGAACTCGAAGACGAACTGCTGAATCGATCTGCTGCAACCCTGCCCATCGCGGTCTGACAGGACCGCTCGGGCACCTCAGGCTGATTTCTCAAAGCGCACGCAACCCCCTCAGCCATAGGAAAAAGTAGTAGAGCCGCGGCGGGGGCGGGGTATATAGTCCCTCACCCGATCACCTACAACTAAAAGCGCGGGACGATGGCTGAGCCGAATGTTCTTCGCATCCTGGTCGTAAACGGAAAAGGGGGCTGCGGCAAGACGACGATCGCGACCAATCTGGCCGCGGCGTATGCGCGTCTCGGATACTGCGTCGCTCTCACCGACCACGACTCTCAAGCATCAAGCACTCAGTGGCTCGAGCAACGCGCTGCGCCTCTACCGAGCATTCATCTCGTTCCCGCGCATCAACGCACGTCGATGTATCAGACGCGCTCGTTTCAGCAACGTATGCCGCGCGAAGTGGATCGCGTCATCATCGACACGCCGTCTGCAGTGAATGATCGCGACCTCGACACTCTGCTGCGCGGTATCGACGTGATACTCGTGCCATTACTACCGTCGTCGATCGACATACGCGCCGGCGGACGATTCATTACGCAGTTGCTCGCGCATCGTTCGTACCGAATTCATCCCGTGCCTGTTGGTGTGATCGCGAATCGAGTGCGCCAAAACACCAACACTCATACGAAGCTGCAGCAGTTTCTCGAGTGTCTCGACGTCCCCACAGTTGCTACGTTCAGGGACAGCGCGTTGTACACGCGGTTAGCCGACGAGGGCACCGGCATCTTCGACGCCATCTCCGATTCGAGCGCAGAGCGCGAAGCACCGGAATGGAGCAAGCTGCTGCACTGGATCGACGACGTCACGTCGCAAGCAACCGGTGCGCGCCAACTAGGACCCTTGGCCGCGCCGCCGCATTACCGCAACGCGGAATCCGCAGAAGCCTAGGACAACAGGCGTTTCACGAGTGCATCCCACTCGTTGCTCAACTCATCTTCACAGATAGGCACGCCGGCTCGGCGATACCAGTACCCCGCGTTCGAAAGGTCACCCTCTACGCGGTGCAAATAAGCATGAACGTTGGAGGCGGACGCACTCTCCAGATCCTGCAGGATCTGGTGCGCCTGATCCCAGTCGTCTTTGCGCGCCCACCACAGCGACCTCAGCTCGTCACTGATCCCTTCAGGCGGCGCGGAACTCTGCAGACTGGCGCAGAAGGATCGATAGTCGGGCATCTCACTCATGTGACAGTACAATGCCGTGTCGTGATTCATGTGCTTAAGAGTATGCCGCGCTCCAAGGCGTGTTCCCATCGCGGTGGCGCGAGCGTCTGATCATGATCGTTGTCTCCGATGTGACGCTGAAACGCGGCGGGGAAGTGTTGTTCGAACACCTCGACCTGACACTGCATTCCGGCCACCACATCGCGCTCGTGGGTCGCAACGGAGTCGGCAAGTCCAGTCTGTTCGCACTTCTGCGCAATCGACTGCTGCCGGAAGTCGGCGACGTACGGATGCCTCCCAAGTGGCGCATCGCGCAGCTCGACCAGGAGACCCAACCCTCTGATCGTACGGCCATCGACTGGGCGCTGGACGGCGACATCGAGCTGCGTCGCGTCGAGCGAGCCATCGCCGACGCGGAGCGAAACCACAACGATGCTGCGCTAGCGCGACTGCACACGGAGTTCGACGATCTGGGCGGCTACGCCGCAGAAGCGCGCGCAGCCGAGATTTTGAACGGCCTCGGGTTCGCGGCTTCGGAGCTGCAACGACCGTATCGCGAGTTCTCGGGCGGCTGGCGCATTCGTCTGAACCTGGCACAAACCTTGATGAGCCCGTCAGATCTGCTGCTGCTCGACGAACCCACCAACCACCTCGATCTCGACGCGATGTTGTGGCTGGAGAGTCATCTCAATCGCTACTCAGGCACCTTGTTGGTGATCGCTCACGATCGCGAATTCCTCGACGCGGTGGTCGATCACACGGTTCACCTGGAGTCCGGGCGGGCCACCCTCTACCGCGGCAACTACAGCTCGTTCGAGCGCCAGCGCGGCGACAATCTCGCCCGGCAGGCGACTCTGGCGCGTCGTCAGGCCCGCAAAGCCGAAGAGATCATGCGCTTTGTCGACCGCTTCCGCGCCAAGTCCAGTAAGGCGCGCCAAGTGCAGAGTCGATTGAAGGCGCTGGAAAAACTACAGCTAGCCGCACCAGGACACGCCGACTCTCCCTATGAGTTCAGCTTCCCGAACCCGACCCAGATGTCACCGATGCTGATTCAGCTCGAGAACGCATCGCTCGGCTATGACGGCAAAAAGGTGGTTTCGGCCGAGTCGCTGCGGATTGCACCGGGCTCGCGCATCGGCGTACTGGGCGCAAACGGCGCCGGAAAGACCACTCTCATGCGGACGCTCGCCGGCGACCTGGCGCTGCAATCGGGTGATCTGTTTCGGGGCCAGCACAGCAGCGTCGGCTACTTCGCGCAACATCAGCTCGAGTTGCTGCAAGGCGACCTCAGCGCGTTGGGACACCTGCGGCTGCGCACGCCGGTGAAGACGGATCAACAACGGCGCACGTACCTCGGCGGCTGGGGTTTCGCCGGCGACATGGCGATGCGACCGACCCAATCGCTGTCCGGCGGCGAGAAAGCCCGCTTGGTGCTTGCGCTGATCGCATGGCAACAGCCGGCATTGCTGCTGCTCGACGAGCCGACCAACCACCTCGACATCGAAATGCGGCACGCGCTGACCGTGGCGCTACAGGAGTACGAAGGGGCGATGGTGATCGTGTCGCACGATCGCGATCTACTCGGGCGTTGCGTCGACGAGTTCTGGCTGGTGGACGGCGGGCGCGTCGACCCGTATCCGGACGATCTCGAACAATACGCAGAGCGCATCCGCCAACGGGTGGCGCCCGCCGCATCGGACACCGGACCGAGCCGTCGCGAGCGTCGCCAGGCGTCCGCTGAGCATCGTCGTCAGACGCAAACGCTGCGAACGGCGGTGAAGCGCCTGGAGGCACGCATCGAATCGATGAGCAAAGATCTCAAGGCGCTGGAAACGACGCTGGCCGATCCGGCGACGTACGAAACGATGTCGACCCAGAGCCTTCAGGCCGTGATTGCAGAACGAACCGATCTGCTGCGCGACCTGCAGGCCGCCGAGGCGGACTGGCTGCAGCAGCATGAACACCTCGATGCGATGATCGCGGCGACGGCTCTCGATCCGGACGAACGGGACGCCGACTAGACGTCCCGTTCTGCACTCAACCCGCGGCGGGTTTCTCGTAGATTGAGGGCTCTTCCTTCGACTCTTCGGTGATGCGCCGACCAAGCGCCGGAAACACCGGGATTTCGGAATCACGCAGAGCCGGCATCTTCACCTTGCGCTCGAGCGCCGCCTCGATGAAGGGTGCGAGCTCGCGTTGCTTCGCACGTTCGCGTTCCGCCGCGCGTGCTTTGAACTCCGGCATGACTTCGGCCGCGAACAACTGAAGCGCCTCGCAGATGTGTTCGTGTTTGTTCATGCCCGCTTGCTGGATGAACGTCACCTGGTCGACACCGGCGGTTTCGAACTTGCGCAGGTGAGCGCGCAGATCGTCCGGCGTACCGATGCCGCCTGCGCCGCCCGACAACGCCTGGCCGAACTCCTGCGGTGCACGCATACGCGACTCGAACACCTTTTCGAACTCCTGCCACAGGTTCGTTCGCCCCGGTTTGTGTGCGCCGAATCCGTAGAGGCTGCCCAGCGCGTAGCCGAAGAACTCGAAACCCTTCAGCCCGCGCGCGATCGCTGTCTCGCGATCCTGGTGACAGGAGAAGCTCGACACCATGCAGATGTTGGCGTTGACCGTGTGGCCGATCGGCACACATTCGTCGCTCTTGATGATGCTGTAGTACTCCTCGACCCACGATCGTGCCTCGAGCGGATCGACGAACGCGAACGTCAACGCACCGATGCCGAGACGCGCGGCCATGCGGATCGTTTCGCGTTGCGAACACGCGACCCACACCGGCGGATGCGGTCGTTGCACCGGTTTGGGCACCAGGTTGCGGCACGGCATCGTGAAGTATTTGCCGACGTAGCCCGGGTACGGATCCATCGCGAGGATGTTGCAGATCTGCTCAGTCGATTCGAGGTAGATCTTGCGCTTCTCCTCGACGGTAATGCCGAAGCCGCCCAGCTCGAGCACTGCAGACGACTCGCCGGTGCCGAAGTCGACCCGACCGTTCGAAACGAGGTCGAGAGTCGCAATCACCTCAGCCGTTCTGGCCGGATGGTTGTATTGCGGGATCACCTGGCGAATGCCCTGGCCGAGGCGGATGTTCTTGGTGCGCGCCGCGCAAGCGGCCAGAAAGACCTCCGGCGCGGACGAGTGCGAGTACTCCTCCAGGAAGTGATGCTCCACCTCCCACGCGTAGTCGATGCCGAGGCGGTCGGCGAGCTCCACCTGATCGAGCGCGTCCTGAAACAGCTTCAACTCGTCGCCGTCGTTCCACGGCCGCGGCAACTGGTGCTCGTAAAAGATGCCGAATTTCATTTGCTTCTCCCCTGCTTGAACGTTCGAGTCGCAAGAGTCTGATCATTTCTCCGCGCCAAGGCCATCTCGTGAGACCCGAACACTCGTTTGGTATGCTGCGACGTATGTCCGAATCGCCCGTGAAACTCGAGCTGATCTCGATCCTCGACGAAGTCTTCCGTCGTCGCGGCTACGAAGGTGCAACGCTATCCGTGCTCTCGCGCGCATGCGGACTCGGCAAAGCCAGCCTCTACCACCACTTCCCGGGCGGCAAAGACGAGATGGCCGACCTGCTGCTGCAACGCGCCGTCGCGCAGTTGAACACGCTCGCCTACCGGCATCTCGACCGCCCGGCCCCCTGGAGCCAGCGGCTCAGCGGTTTCGTGGAGGGATTCGCCACCTACTGCGAGAACGGCAGTCGCAATTGTCTGGTGGCAGAGCTCACGGCCACTGCTGCACGCGCGCAATTCGGCGAGCGCATTCAGGTGCAGACCAGCGCGTGGCTGCGCCAGCTCACGGCCGCATTTGCTGAAACCGGCATCTCCGAAAAGCGCGCACGGCGTAGAGCCCGCGAACTGCTGGGTGCCCTCTACGGCGCGCTGGTCGTGGCGCGGATGCTCGACGATCCGAAGCCGTTTCAACAAACGGCCGAACGGCTGAGCAAGGGCTTCGCGGACGAGCACTACGCGCCGTGATCGACGGCGCGATCTATCGCGTCAGCAATAGGCACGCCTGAGTAGTGACCGATTACTTGGGCGCGACGCGTGCAGTACCATTTCGGTTTGTTTGCGATGGAGCCGCCTCGTGCCGCGTAAATTCCCAACGACCCGGCTGCGCCGAAACCGACGCCACGAATTCTCGCGACGCCTCGTCCGCGAAACCGAACTCGGCACGAACGACCTGATCTACCCGATGTTCGTAATCGACGGCAAAACGACCCGCCAGCCGGTTGCATCGATGCCCGGCATCGAGCGCTACACCGTCGATGAACTCGTCGGCGAATGCCAACGCGTGTTCGGCCTCGGCATTCCCGCTGTTGCGCTGTTTCCGAAGATCGAACCGAGCCTGAAGACGCCGGATGGCGCCGAAGCG
>CAZLDA010000124.1:0-5633 GCA_964557875.1 uncultured Pseudomonadales bacterium
CGCCATGTAGATGTTGAATTGCGAATCGAGCGGGTTGAAGAACTGCTTCGCCTGACCGAAGTCGAACGATCCCGCGACGTCGTTGTTGCTGCCCGCGGCAATCACGTTTCCGTCGGGACCGATGATCGGCTTGAACGATCCGCCGGAATCCTCGCCGAACGTGTTCCATTGAATGCCGGCTTCGAAGCCCGATTTCAGCGTCACTTCGATGACTTTCGCTTCGAGAATTACCTGCCTGCGAAGCATCAACTGCGCACGCTCCAGATACGTGCGCACGGCCTGCAGCGCGTTCGGCATCGCTCGCACGACGACGATGCCCACTTGAGGTGTCACGACAACGCTGCTGCCCTGCACGTCACCGATGATCGAGGTGAGCGTCTTTGCCAGTTCGGTCCAGAAGTCCGCGTCGCTCTGAGTGCTCACCTGCGTGCCGAAGGTGTTGCTGGCACTGTTGTTGCCCGCGCCGGTTTGAACGAATCCACCGTACGGATTGCTGAACCCATCTCCGCCGTTGTTGTTCTGGTCGGTGATCGTGCCGGCGCTGACCTGCATCTCGGACAGACCTCTGCGCCCCACGTTCAGATAGTCGATGTGCATGATCTCGGTGCGCATCGCATCCGGGAAAACCTCATACAGGCGCCCCGTGCGCCGATAGTCGTAACCGTAGACGTTGCGCATGATTTCCATGACTTCGGCAACGGTGACGTCTTTCAGGTCGAGCGATACCTCTCCCTTCACATCGGGATGCACGACCATGTTGTAGTGCGTACCCGACACGAGCGAACGAAAGAAATCGGCCGCCCTGACGTTGTCCACCGCGAGGTCGAAGCGCTCCTCGCCGGGTTCCTGCGCGGGTGTAACGCCGGGAAGCGGCGGCATGAGCTGATCCATTACGGCCTTCGGAATTTCCGGTGGCGCACTGGTTGGTTTGGTCTGCACCTGCCGATTGCGCTCGATGCCCGCTTCGAGCGCCGCCTGCGCCTCATTCGCACTGTCGGTATCCAACGCCGCGCGGGGTACCAGCGGGCTGAATTCCTGACACCCGGTGATGGTCACGCAGCAGAGCAGCAGTGCGTGCCTCAAACCAATGGTCGTCATCGCGGTTCCTTGGTTACGTTCGCGTCACTCAACGACAGACGCAGCGGTGAGCCGCTCACGCGCGCGTCGACCCATTCTTTTCCGATGCGCACCACCGTGATTCCGTTGGCACTCTGGCCTTCCTGCATGGAGACTCCATCGATCACCGCGACGCGTCTCGACGGGCTCACGAGAATCGATGTCAGCTTCGGACCTGCGCGAGGTGTCGCAACTACCGAGCCGTCGGAGGGCGTCGCTTGCCAATTCGCGGGTGGTCGCGTGGGATCCTCCAGGTCGCTCGCCACGGCGGGCAACGAGAGCACAGTCAGCAGCGAAACGATCGCTCGCATGTTCAAACTCCCAGCCATGTCTTTTCGCGACTCAAGGTTTCCACCTCCAGCACTGCTGCACCGTCCGGAAACCGGTCTACGTGATAGTTCAAACTGCGCCAGGAAAATCGCCACGGCGCTGCCTCCAGCTCGTTCAGGTAATCGCGCACCGCGAAGTAGCTGCCGCGCAGCTCAACACGCATCGTGTGCCGATATAGCCCGGGCACGGGTTCGGCGTCGGCCTTAACGCGCACCGGTTCAACAGGCATGTTTGCGACCCGCTGTAACGTTACGCCGCGGTGGTGCGCAACCACATCTTCCAGCAGCACGGGAATCATCGACGGCGCAACGAAGCCGCCAACGAGCGAGTCGAGCCGCGAGTCGACCTCCGCAATCTGAGCGTTCAGTTCGTCTCGTTCGACCATTAGACGCTTGTTCGGGTCGTCCGCGAGCGCTCTCTTGAGCTGCTCCTCCATTGCAACTTCGCTGACGATGCGCTCCTGCAGCGACGCAACGGCGCCGTGGACCGTCACCAGTCTGCGGCTCAGCGCTTGATGCAATGTCCAGTCCCACACCACCCACAGAATCGCAACCAGCGACACCGCTATCAGCCCACGCTCCCGTAGCGTGAGCGCGTCGAATCGCGACGCGACGGATGTCAGCTTCTTGTTCATTGCAGATCCGACCGTGGTCCGGTGATCGCGAAGTGAAGCGCGCCGGTCTCATCCGCGGCGAGTTCGAACGTGTCGAAGCCGTGCCCGACGAATCGCGCGCCACTTCCCAGGTTCTTCAGGAATCGCGGCACCAGTACGGGATCGATGGTCATGCCGGCCAACCGCACGTTGCTGCCACCATCGGTGAGTTCGATATCGGTCAACCAGAGTCCTGCCTGAGTGCTGGCCGCGAGGTCATCGAGATGTCCGGCGAATCCGGTGGAACGTCCGCTCGTGGTTCCACTCAATGCGGCTACGAGCTGCGTTCGACTCTGCAGTTGTGCGCGCAGCTCAACGACATTTGCCGCGAGCTTCGGTTCTTCCACCACATTGATCGAGGCGCGCGCCTTCGTATTGCCGTCGGAGAGCACGGCGAGTTGGCTCGACAGATGCGCGCGTTGCTCGCCGGTCTTGTAGATGGCGAACCATTGATACAGCGAGATGGAGATCAGCAGTGCACCAACGGTTCCGGCCGCGATCAACGCATGCATCCACGTTAGCAGCGCGCGCTGCGGTCGCAGCTCGCCGATCAGCAGGTTCACCTGTTGCGTCATCGCGGTCATGCGGCTGCGTCCATCTGCGACACTGCGCGCAGCGCTGCACCCAGCGCGGGCAACGCTGCAGCAATCGCAGCGTCTTGCGCATCGTTGAGCGCGTCCGCGGTCAGCCGCCGAGATCGGGAATCGTGCAGATCGATCGCCAGTGCGTCGGTCAGCACGCTGCCGAGGGAGCGAACCGGCAACGACAACATCGATTCCAGGTGCGCGACGATGCGTGGTTGCCACGTGTGCGTCGCTGCAACGAGCAGACAGTCCGCCGGCGGTTGCGACAGCGCGCTCTCGTAATAGTCGATGGAGCGTTGTACCTGCAGCAGCAACGGGTCTTTGAAGAGTTCCCATGCCGCGTCGTCGAGTTCGCGCGGAACCGCGGAGACGCGGCGCGCGAGAAACAGTTCGTCGCCGCGCGTGATGTTCACGATGCCGCTGCCCGGCGTTATCCGCAGCAATGCGATTGCGTGCTCGGCCGAGGGATAGATGCGGTGCACGAGGTTGCGCAAGGTGAGTTCTGCGATGTCGACGCACATCGGCGCCAAGCCGGCGTCACGAGCGATTCGCAGCGCGTTTTCAAGGCGCACACGCGGCGTTGCTACGACGAACACCATCGACGCGCGCCCGCGCGTCGCAGCTTCGGGGAACGGAAATACGTCGATGACCGCATCGGCCGCCGGATAATCGAGAAACTCCTGAATTCGCCAGCGCACCGCATCGCGCAATTCTGCGCCCGACACGTTCGGCCGTTCGATCAGCATCAATTGATAGGTATCGGGCGCCGCGACGAGCACGCAGGGCGAGCGTTGCGCACCGAGTCTTCGAACCAGATCGCCGAGCACTGAGTTCAAGAGCATCGGATCGGCCACCGGCTCTGAGGCACACGCGATCAGCTCCGCGCCCGGTGCTGCCACGGCCAGGGCGACCGTCGACGCAGACAGATAAAGTCCCGCGCAGACCTTCGGCCGCCGCGCGAGAAAGGGCAGATCGCGGACGCGCAATCCATTGCTCCGTTTGTTCGGTATCACTCAGTATAGGAAGCCCCCAGCGACCCGCCCGGCCAGACCTACCCGGCCAGACCGCCAAATGCTCGACGTGGTGCTTTTTCAGCCCGAAATTCCGCCGAACACGGGCAACATCATGCGGTTGTGCGTGAACACGGGGGCACGTCTGCACCTGGTGGCACCGCTCGGTTTCGCGTTGGACGACGCAAAGCTTCGGCGCGCCGGACTCGACTATGGCGACTGGTCAGACGTGATGGTTCACGACGATCTGCGGGGGGCTATCGAAGCCTTGGGAACGCCTCGGGTGTTAGCGTTCACTACCAAAGGAAATCATACAATCACTGATTTCGAATTCCGGCGGGGCGATGCATTGCTGTTCGGCCCGGAGACCCGAGGTCTGCCCGCCGCGGTGCTCGAATCGATCCCGCGCGAGTTCCGCCTGCGCATTCCCATGCGGCCGAATTCACGAAGCCTGAACCTCTCTAACGCGGTTGCGGTGGCGGTTTACGAGGCGTGGCGCCAGTTCGGCTATCCGGGCGCGCTCTAAGCGCCTCGGCGCTAGGAGTCAGTGCTGGACGGAGGACTGCTGGTTGCGCCTCAGCGCTTCTTCGAACATCCCCTCGAAGTTCACCGGGGCCAGCATCAGAGGCGGGAAACCGCCTTTGACGACCAGCGTATCGATGGACTCGCGGATATAGGGGAACAGGATGGTGGGACAGTTCGTTGCCAGCACCCGGCGTAACTGGTCTTCGCTCAGTCCACGGATGCGGAATACACCCCCCTGCTGCACCTCGACGATCATGATCGTCTGACCCGCGGCCGACTTGGCGTGCACCGTAACGGTAAGCACCACTTCATATCGTTCGTCGTTCATACCATTGGTGCGCGTGTTCAGGTCGAGTTGCAACTGCGGCTGCCACTGTTCGCGGAACGACTCGGGCGCGCGCGGCGATTCGAACGACAGATCGCGGATGTAGATCCGCTCGAGCACGAACTCGGTAGGAGGGTTGCCCATCAGCCTTTCACCCCTTCACTACCGGCAGATTCTGATTGCGCCACTCGGTCATGCCGCCCGACAGGCGCGATACCGATGCAAATCCGGCTTTGCGCAACACGGCACCGGCAGTGCCCGCGTGCTGACCCATCTTGCAGACGATGGTCACGGGCTTCTCTTTGTACTTCTCGAGTTCCGCCAGGCGGCCTTCGAGCGACGTATGCGGCACGTTCACCGCATCGACGATGTGACCCGCGGCGAACTCTTTCGAGTCGCGCACGTCGATCACCACGGCACCTTCTCTATTGACCAGGTTGACGAGTTCCTGCGGGCTCACCCCTCGCCCGCCTCGTTGGGTTTCGTTGCGGATGAACAGTGTCAGAAGCACCGCAAAAATACCGACGAGAATTGGATGATTTCCAACGAATTCAAACAGCTGGGACATCGAGAACCTGGGGGTGGAGTATCCGAGAGAGCGCGCATTATACACAGGCGCGGTATTCCCAGATGGCCAAACTGATTAGAATCCGCCCTCCCCGCACAGCGCCCGCGAGAAGAGGTTCTCCCACTCATGACAGACACGCCGCGTCGCACAGGTCTGCTCATCGTGCTGGACGGATTCGGCTATAGCGCCGCCACAGAAGGCAACGCCATCGCCGCCGCGCACTGTCCGACATGGAACGCGTTGTGGTCCAGCGCGCCGCACACGTTGATCTCGGGTTCAGGTCAGGATGTCGGCCTGCCTTCGGGTCAGATGGGCAACTCCGAGGTCGGCCACATGAACCTGGGCGCCGGCCGCGTCGTGTACCAGGACCTTACGCGCATCAGCCTTGCGATCGAAACCGGCGAGTTCGCTGCAAACCCGGTCATCAATCGCGCGGTCGACGCCGCGCTGAAAGGCGGCGCATTGCACGTGCTCGGTCTGCTTTCACCCGGCGGTGTGCACAGCCAGGAAGACCACATATTCG
>CAZLDA010000124.1:5643-8680 GCA_964557875.1 uncultured Pseudomonadales bacterium
CACGCCGCAGCACGCGGCGTAAAGCGCATCTATCTGCACGCATTTCTCGACGGGCGCGACACGCCGCCGAAGAGCGCCGCCGCATCGCTGGCACGCGCCGATGCCGAATTCGCGAAACTCGGCGTGGGACAAACGGCATCGATCGTGGGCCGCTATTTCGCCATGGACCGCGATCAGCGCTGGGACCGTGTCGAACGCGCCTACAACCTGCTGGTACGCGGCGAAGCACCCTTCCATGCGGAGAATGCCGTTGCAGGGCTGGAAGCCGCTTACCAGCGCGGTGAAAGCGATGAATTCGTACAACCGACGGCGGTGCACGGTGCCGACGCGCTGCCGATACGCGTAGCAGATGGTGATGCGATCGTATTCATGAACTTCCGCGCCGACCGGGCGCGCGAATTGAGCCGCGCTTTCATCGAGCACGACTTCGTCGGCTTTACGCGCCGCACCCGAGTGCACCCGTCAGAGTTTGTAACTCTTACACGCTACGCCGACGACATCGATGCACCCTGTGCGTTCGAACCAGACAACTTGTCGAACACGTTCGGCGCCTACATGGAGTCGCTGAATCGCACGCAACTGCGCATCGCCGAAACGGAGAAGTACGCGCACGTAACGTTCTTCTTCAGCGGCGGCCGCGAAGTCCCGTATGCGGGCGAGGATCGAATTCTCATCCCGTCACCGAAAGTCGCCACATACGACCTGCAACCGGAGATGAGCGCGCGCGAGGTTACCGACAGGCTCGTTGAGGCGATTCGGTCGCGGCACTACGACGCAATCATCTGCAACTTCGCGAACGCCGACATGGTTGGACACACCGGTATCTTCGCCGCCGCGGTGAAGGCAGTGGAAACACTCGATGAGTGCCTCACCCGAATCGTCGCCGCCATTCGCGAAGTAGATGCCGATTGTCTGATCACGGCCGATCACGGCAACGTCGAACAGATGTCGGACCCAAGCACCGGCCAGGCGCACACAGCACACACGTGCGAACCTGTACCGCTCGTATACGTCGGCTCGCGCAACCTGCGTTTTCGCGAAGGCGGAACGCTGGCCGACGTCGCACCGACGCTGCTTACCCTGATGCAGCTGCCCGTGCCGAAAGAGATGACCGGACGCTCGCTCATCGACCAGTCGGAGCCTGCACGTCGCACGGCGTAGGCTAACCCGTATGCAATGGCGCACGCCGCTCGCCTGGCTCGCTTTGCTGTTCGTAGCGTCGTTCGTCAATGCCGCCGAGGACATTTCGAAGGCGCGCCGCGACGTTGACGGAATAACGAAGCGCCTGAATGCTCTCGACGCGTGGTTTTCGGATGCCACCCGACGGCAACGCGATCTGCAAAAGGAACTACGCTCCACCGACCAGTCCATCGCCGGCACCAGCAGCGACATCCGCCGGATCGAAGAAGAACAGAAGCGCATCGGCAAAGAACTCGTCGGGCTCGCCGAGCAGATGAAACAGCTGAACGAACAACGCGACGAGCAGGCGCAGCTCGTGGCAAGCCATCTAGCCGCTGCTTACCGCCTGTCCGGCGAGGACTTTCTGAAGCTCGTGTTGAATCAGCAGAATCCGGAGCAACTCGACCGGATGATGCACTACCACCGCTACTTCTCGGCCGCCCGGACTGAGGCGCTCACCGCGTATCAGGCAACGCTGGTCGAGATCGAAGCAAACGCCGAAGCCACGCGCACGCGCGAACAGGCGCTCGCAGAGCAACAGCGCAACCTCGACGGCGAGCGAGACGAACTGCGCTCGAAGCGCCAGGGCCGCGAACGGCTGCTCGTGTCGCTGAACGCCGAGATGCAGGACAAGTCGCAGGAACGTTTACGGTTGACGGAAGACCGCAAGCGGCTCGAATCGTTGATCGCGGAATTGCAACGCCGCGCACAAAAAGCGGAAGCGACGACGTTTGCACGCAGCAAGGGCAAGTTACCGTGGCCATCCGCCGGTAAACTGACGCATCGCTTCGGCGAGCAGCGCGCCGGCGGACTGTTGAAGTGGCAAGGCATCTTCATCGGCGCCTCGGAAGGCGCGCCGGTAACTGCGGTGCATAGAGGTCGCGTGGCGTTTTCGGACTGGCTGCGCGGATTCGGATTGCTGACCATCATCGACCACGGCGACGGCTACATGAGTCTTTATGCGCATTCCGACGTGCTGTACAAACGCGTCGGCGACCGCGTAGATACCGGAGAGACGATCGCAACCGCAGGACGCAGTGGCGGGCAGACCGAGAGCGGGCTGTACTTCGAAATACGCAGCAATGGCGCCGCAACCAATCCACTTGCCTGGCTGTCGCGCCGTTGATGCCAACAGAACCTCATACATGGACGAACTGAGTTCCAAACGAACAAAACGCAGGCGCTGGCAGATCCCGCTGTTTTGCGTGCTGCTCGGCGTTCTGCTCGGCGTTGCGCTCCGCACGCTGCTCGAACGCCGCGCGAGCGCGCCACTACCCGACGTACGCACGCTCGCCGACGTCATCGCCGAGGTGCGCGACAACTACGTCGAACCGCGCACTGAACGACAGTTGCTCGACGACGGCATCCGCGGCGTGATGAGCGGGCTCGACGAACACTCGGTATTTCTCGACGAGCGCGCGTTCGCGAATCTCACCGAACAAACCACCGGCCACTTCGGTGGAATCGGCATTGAAGTAACGCTCGACGAAGGCGCCTTCAGGATCATTGCGCCCATCGACGACACGCCTGCACAACACGCTGGTCTGTACGCCGGCGACGAATTGATCAGCATCGACACCGAACCCGTACTGGGCCGCACGCTCGATCAGGTAACCGACGCACAGCGAGACGCACCGGGCACCTCGGTGCAACTCGCGGTGCGCCGCGACGGCAGCGATCTAGACTTCGCGATAGAGCGCGCAACGATCGACGTCGATAGCGTCCGCACCCGATACCTCGAACCCGGCTATGGCTACGTGCGCATCTCGCAGTTTCAGACCGGTACCGGGCCCGAGTTCCAGAGCGCAATCGAAGCACTGCAACAGGAGCACGGACCGCTAAAAGGACTCGTGCTCGA